>CAYSCC010000050.1:0-8623 GCA_964429375.1 uncultured Chakrabartia sp. | reverse complement strand
AGCGGACGAAGCACGCACAGGGCCGGGATCGCAGCGGCAAGGCTCGCCGCTGCCCATCCGGCGGCACCGGCCGTTGCATCGGGGCTGAAGCGCGCGGCAAGCAGGGCCCCGCCGACAAGAACACAGCCATAGGCAAGGGCCAGCAGCGCAACAAGATCGGCGCGTCCGATCTGAAAGAGCCAGCGGCGGGTGAATTCGGCGGCAAGCATTGCGGGAGTCACAAACGCCGCAAGCAACAGGGGCTGCACAAGCCAGATCGCGGATGGGATGGCATGGCTCAACAGGGCGATGGCCCCTGCGCTGAAGGCCAGCACGGCCCCAAGCGCCAGACTTCCGTAAAGCGCAAGCCACCACCAGGTTGAGCTTTCGGCCTGCGCGCGCGCGCCGACAGGGTCATCGTGATGGATGGTGAGGTAGGGCAAGACGATGGCCGAACGATGGAAGCCGGCCACGAAATAGTGGAGCCCGATCATCATCCCGATTGCCCCGAACTGCTCAACGGGCAGGGAACGGCCAAGAATGGCGAGCGCGATGATATTGGCCAGGCCTGTCATCCCCTGATCGAAGACAGAGTAGAGGCGGGCCATGGCCAGCTGCCCGATACGGCGCTCGACGGGCGCAAGGACGCGGCCCGGGAATGGCTGCCGCACCGGCGGGCCGGGCGCAAAATCCATATGGAGCGACGACTGCGTCACTGAACTTTCCTCTTTGTGCGGCCGCTCTAGTCGGCCACGTAATAGTCTTTCATTTCACCGTAATAATCGGATGCATCGCCATAGCCGGACCGGGCCTGGTTCTTGAGATCCACCATGGTCATGGCGACCCCGGACACGGTTCCGCCGACGGTTCGGACCTGGTGGAGGGCCGCCCGGATGGCCTTGACCGGCGTCTGCCGCCAGCGCGCCAGCATCGCCAGCGTGTCGAGATGCTTCAGAAGGACCCGCGTATCATCGACGGCCAGGACGGGGGCGGTATCGACAATGATGACGTCAAACGACAGGCGCAGCGCTTCGACCAGCTGATCGAAGGCCTCTCCGGAAAACGGGCTGGCAGCCAGATGCGCATCCGGCGCTGCCGGCACAAGGGTCGCGCCGGTATTGTCGGCGATGAGGATGTCTTGCAGCTGTGCCGACCCTGCGACGACTTCGGGCCATCCCACACTGGCCTGAGGGGCGAGTGTCTGGGTCACGGAGCGGCGGCGAAGGTCGGCATCCAGAATCGCCACCCTTTTTCCGGCGAGGGCCAGGACGCGCGCAACCGAAATTGATGTGGTGGTCTTGCCTTCGCGAGGCAGAGACGATGTGATGCCGATGATCTTGCCACGGCCGGAGCCTGGCTCTCGTGCCCTGTAGAGCAGCGTTGTCGCCAGCCCGCGGAACGCTTCCGCATAGGATGACAGCGGGTGAAGGACGACCGCTTCGGCCGGATCCCGCGTCTTCGGCTGATCGATGGCAGACGTCAGGGTCGGCACGGAATTGAGGAACTCGACGCCCAACAGACGGTCAATATCATCAATCGTATTCAGGCTTTGCGACCAGCGTTCCCGGAAGAAGGCGGTGGCCAGCGCGATGCCAAGGCCAAGCGCAAGGCCAAGCACGAGATTGACGATCAGGTTGGGCGAGCTGGCCGACAGTGGCGGGGTGGCCGGGGACACCAGGCGGGAATCCGGCTGGAACAGCGCACGCCGCGCCGTTTCCTGCCCACGCGCTGTCAACAGGTTCTGGTATTGCTGCCGCGCGATTTCTGCCCTGCGCTCGAGTTCGGCAAGGCCCACGCCGCCGCGCACATTGGCAGCAAGGCGGGCACGCGCGGCACCGAGGCTTGCGCTGAGCGATGCCGCTCGCGCGCCGGCGATGCTCGATTCCGCCCCGGCAGTCGCGGAAAGACCGCGCATTTCCGCGCCAATTTCTCCGTCGATCCGTGCAAGCTCTTCCCGCGCATCGATGATGAGGGGGTGTTTATCGCCGTAGCGGGCGGAAAGCGCGCCGACTTTCCGGACGACTTCTGCCCTCTGGGCGCGCAGCCCGGACAGCGTGCTGTTGTCAATCGGCCCGCTGTTGCTGCCGACGATGGTCGAACGGCTGGCGGCGGCCCGGCGTGTCTGGGCTTCTGCAGCGATGGCCCGGGCATCGGCGAGGCTCGTGCTGATGGCAGAGATTTCCTGCTCGAGTGCCATGGAGTCCGGATTGCCGATCAGGTTGTTGCGAACCCGGAAGTCCGCCACGGCGGCATCTGCGGCTTCGGCTTGCTGGCGGAGTAGCTCAACCCGCGAATCCAGCCTGTCCAGGGTCGATTTGGATTGGGCAAGCTTCTGCGCGACCTGATTTTGCAGATAGCTCTCTGCAATGGCATTGGCGATCCGGGCGGCCTTGATGGGATCGCTCGATGTATAGGTCAGTTCGATCAATGGGGTCTGGCCCACACGGCGCGCGCCGACATCCTGGAGGATCGCCGCAGCATAGGCATCGGCACCGCCCGACTTGAACCGGGCGGCTTTGGCCGCAATTTCAGGATCCTTGGCCAGCCGAAGCGACCTGACGACGGGATTGGCCACGGCAAGCGAGCGCGCAAACTGCAGTTGCGCTTCAATCTCGGCTTCGCGCGCTGCGTCGCTCAACCCCGGGTCGGCAATGGCCTTGATGAGCGAACCTTGAGGGGCAAAGGCAAGCTGGACGCGCCCGGTATATTTCTTCGGCAGGAACTGGGTGCCCACACCGGCAAGGACGATGCAGGCAAAGACAATTGCGCCTCCCAGCGGCAGGTGACGCCTGAATCTCGAGAAAATGCCGGCGAGGTCCTGTCGTTCTTCGACCCGCACGATCCTGTCCTGGTACATTGGGGGCTCCGTGGTCAGCTAGCCGGGAAGAGAGCAAGCGGTGTGAAACATGGGTCAGATTCGCAGAGTGGCGCGCAGGGCAAAACGCACCTCCCTGAAACTGGGCCCGGGGAAAGCGCCTTCGCTCCTGCGGCGGGCATATTCGAAGCGAGGGGTGATCAGGACGTTACGAGACATGGTATACGCGGCGCCCGCACTGACGCGGATCAGCCTGTCCCGGCGCCCGATTCCCTTGAAATTGTCACGCTCTCGCTCAAGCGAAAGGTTAAGAAGGAGCGTGCGCAGCAGTTCATGATCAGCGCGGACCCCTGCCCTGTTCGCCACATAGCCTGCTGCATTGGGCTCGATTGCTTCTTCGATGCCGCGCCGTCCGGTGATCGAAAAGGTCGTGAGGGGGGTGACGTTCCAATCCACCCTCACATCGGCAACCACGTCTCGCATGGTGCGAAGTCCAGCCTGGTCATACGTTCGGCGCGCATGGCCGATGCCGATTGCTGCCCGAATGACAGGCGTCACGTCTGCAACAAGCCCGGCAACGATGCGGTAATCCCGGCTGGTGCGATCCGTCGGCCCGCTGGTCCTGTCGTCATAACGCGTGCGCCGATAGGTCAGTTGCACAAACGCGGAACTGTCGGCCGCAAGCAGGGCTTCGGCCCGGATGCTTGTGCGGTAGACCTTCCTGTCGCGGTAATCCTGGTCAAGCGGAGCACCGGCCAGCGTGAGGCTGTCGGCATAGTCAAAGCGCGTATAGTCAGTGCTGGCCAACAGTCTCAGGCGATTGGCAACCAGCGTACCCCGGATCAGGGCCGCCGTCTGCCGCACGGCAATGGAAGCGCCGGCATTTGCAGGAAAGGACCCGACATACTGGTCCTCGTACGTCCGCTCACGCGAAAGGGAGGCCACCAGGTTGGACTCCCCATGGATGTCCAGGCGTCCGTCTGCGCGGACCCGCCATCCATTCTGGTTCTTCGCTGTGACCTTTGCATAACGCCGGGCGTCATAATCAAGTTCCGCGCCCAGGGCGTGGCGGGACCACTGGCTATCGATCCGGACATTGGGGTGAAGCGACAGATTGACATCGCCCTGGGCACCAGCAGAGGCGCCCAGTGCGTTGCTGGTGCGACCGGCTTCCAGTCCAAGCACGGGATAAACCCTGAATCCGCCTGCCGTTATGCCCAGTGGATCAAGTTCGGGCCGAGGCCGTTCCAGAACCGTCCGGTTGCGCTTGCCGGGCGTCGCCACCGGAATATCGGTGTCGAGCAGGGGCCCGCTGGTCTGGGCCATCGCAAGACCCGGAACCAGGAGGAGGCACGCCAGAAGGGAGCGCCGGATCGCCCTGCGAATGCGGAAGCTTTGCTTCATTTCAGAAGTAGCGCTCACCAATCCGCAAGGTATCGCCCGGCATCACCATCACGTCGGGTCGGAGTTCAAGCTTCACTTCCTCACGCGCGCCTGCCCGCCGAACGAAGACATATTTCTTTCGCGCCCGATAACTGAAGCCCTGGGCCGTCGCGACGGCCTCGGCGACCGACAGACCCTTGCGATAGGGATATTCGCCCGGCCGGTTGACTTCGCCAAGGATGTAGAATGGCCTGAAGGTCAGGATTGCAATGGATACGCTCGGGTTGCGAAGGTAGCCGGCGGCCAGCCGATCACGAATGTCTGCGGACACGGCATCCACTGTCCGCCCTTCCGCCTGGACCTTGCCGATCAGGGGAACGGCAATCGAGCCATCCGGCCCGACCTGCTGTTCTCCGGACAGCCCCTCTTCCCCGTAGACTGTCAGCGACAGCCTGTCGTCGATCCCGAGCGCATAGGTTTGAGCAACCGGATCGGAGCTCCGGGAGGGGTCGATCGCGGAATCGGAAGCCAGGGCCGGAACAGGCGCCCAGAGAAAGATACTGGCGGCGATCACATTTGAAAAACGCGGCATAGGCAGTCCCCAAATGACGATTGCGGACATCGCCCGTCCGCTCTTCATGTCTGTGCTGCACTGCGGCGCAAACCTTGCCACAAAGTAAACGTCCGGCGAAAAGGCCGCGAAAACGCGACAGAATAGTTTGGCAAATCGTTAACGATCATCTGCGACAGGGAAGCCCTGCCGAAGGAGGATCAGTGCTCTCGACGCCCTTGACGACGACCCTGACGATGCTTGCGCTTGCCCTGATTGCGCTGGCAGGTCACTGTTTTGCCTTCTATCCCCTGAGCCTCAGGCTGTTTTGCCGAAAGGCGCCAAAGCCGCCACTCGCACCGATCCTTGCCAGTCGGCCTTCGCTTGCCATCTGCATGAGTGCGTATAACGAGGAAAAGGTGATTGTCGCCAAGGTCCGGCGGCTTCTCGATGTCGCCCGTGCCTATGGACCGGCGACGATTCACATCTATGCAGACGCACCCACGGACAGGACCGTTGCGCTTCTGGAACCCTTTGCCGGCCAGGTTGACCTCGTGGTCGGCACGGCGCGTGCGGGCAAGACTTATGGGATGAATCTGCTCGTCGCGCGTTCGCAGAGCGACCTGATAATGTTCACGGATGCAAATGTCGAAAGCGGCAGTGACTGTGCGATTGAGCTTGCCCGGCCGTTTGCCGACCCCACCGTGGGGTGTGTCACCGCCCAGCTCATCTATTCCAATCGTCGCGAATCGGCGACAAGTGCGATCGGGGCTCTCTACTGGCGTCTTGAAGAGGCCATCAAGCGCATCGAAAGCGATACGGTTGGCGTCATTGGCGTTGACGGCGCCATGTTCATGATGCGCAGGTCCCTGCACAAACCGCCGCCGCCCCACCTGATCGATGATCTCTACCTCAGTCTGAAGGTCATGATCGCGGGCGCGCGCATCCATTCGGCTGACCATGTCCGCGTTTTCGAACGCAGCGCGGTCGGCGCTGTCGAGGAAAAGCAGCGCAAGCGCCGGATTGCCTGCCAGGCGGCCAATGTTCATCGCGCGCTGTGGTGCGAACTTCGGCGCATGCCGCCGCTGCGGCTTTATGCCTATCTCTCGCATCGCGTCATGAAATGGCTGACGCCCTTCTTCCTTGCGGCGGGAACGGCGAGCCTTGTCGCGGCGCTCGCGCTGGCCTTTGGCCCGGCTGCCTCGGTGGCAGCTGTCGCAACAGGGCTGGCCCTTCTTCTGATGGGCCATTCGCTTGGGGTCCGTCCGTTTTCTGTCTTTTCGAGTGCGGCATTGAGTCTTGCGGGTGTCGCTGCGGGCGTCCTCGAATCGCTGTTTACGAATCGAACCTATACGGTCTGGGATCCGGCGCTTTCGATCCGGGCCGACGCCGTGACCTTGAACCATGAACGAGCCGGGGGCCCGAATGCGCGTTGATCTCGATCTCCAGTCCGCAATGAACGATGCGCGGGTGGAGCAGGAGGGTGGACGACCGCCACGGGTGGCGATCGTCCATTACTGGCTGGTCGGCGGCGGCGGTGGAGAAAATGTCGTCAAGGCAATGCTTGAACTCTTCCCGCAGGCTGACGTCTTCACGCTTGTCGAGGATCCGGCCTTCTCTTCAACTCTTGTCCCGCGCGAACGGCTCCACACCAGTCTTCTCCAGCACATTCCGGGGGCCGCGCGCCATTATCGCGCCCTGTTGCCGCTGATGCCTGCTGCGCTCGAGAATCTCGACCTTCGCGGATATGATCTGATCATTTCGAGCGAATCCGGGCCAGCCAAGGGCATTGTGCCGCCGCTTGACGCTGTTCACATCTGCTACTGCCATTCTCCCATGCGATATCTTTGGGACCAGTATCATGACTATCGTGAAAGTGCGGGCTGGCTGCAAAGGCTGGTGCTGTCGCTGTGCATCACCAGGCTCAGGCTGTGGGACCAGGCGTCCAGCCTGCGTGTCGACCGGTTCATTGCCAATTCGCGCTATGTCGCTTCCCGGATCGATCGCTACTATCGGCGCCCGGCGCACGTCATCCACCCGCCGGTGGACGTTGACGACTTTGCCTTGAGCGAAACCCGCGGCGACTATTACCTGATCACCGGGCGCCACGTGTCCTACAAGCGGATCGACCTTGCCATTGCGGCCTGCAATGCATTGGGGCGCAAGCTGGTGATCACGGGCGAGGGACCCGAAACGGCTCGTCTGCGTGCGCATGCAGGACCATCCGTGACCTTTGCGGGGCGCTGCTCCTTTGCCGAGCTCAAACGCTACTATGGTGAATGCCGGGCGTTCCTGATGCCCGGAGAGGAGGATTTCGGGATCGCTCCAGTGGAAGCCATGGCCTCGGGTCGGCCGGTGATTGCCTTTGGCCGGGGCGGGGCAACGGAAACGGTGGTCGCGGGCAAGACCGGACTGTTTTTCCAGGAACAGTCTGCGGAGTCGCTTGCGGAAGCCATGCTGGCCTTCGAGCACCAGGAAGCGGAGTTCGATTCGCACGCCATCAGGAACCATGCGCTGGGCTTTGCGAAGTCCCGCTTCCTGATGGAGTTCGGTGCCTTTGTCGCAGAGGCGCTGGGCGTTGCGCAGGAGCGGCGCAAGGCGAGCGCGGCAGGGGAGTAGCGCCATGACCCTGCTGGCCGGCCTGCGCGAAACCTTTTCCCTGAAACCACACGGCGGGGAAGCCCGCTCCAGGAGCGCGCTTGACGAATTTGCCGGTCTCGCGCTCGTTGTTGCCGGGGTCGCCTATCTGTATTTCGACGCGTTCGGCGGGGTCATTCGCTATGCCCTTCCGGCCGTGGGCCTGACCATGCTCGCCTATTCGCCAGCCGGCCTCGCGATTGTGGCGCTGCTTTGCCATTTCGCGGCCCGGCTGGGCGATTTCGAGTCGCTGATGCCGATGCTTGCCACACTGGCATTTTCCATCATCGCGATCGGCCTGTCCCTTGCGATGGGCCGGTCACTGGCTGAAGTCGGTTTCGCGCTTTACATCTGGCTGCCGTTCCTGGTCGCCCTCGCCGTGACACAGCGGCGCATGCACGACCGGCTGATTGGTGCCATGGTGCCGATTTTCTTCATCGCGACTGCGGGTGTGCTTCTGAACATCGTGGTGCGGTATCCCTGGGTCGATGCGAGCTATGAAGTGCTTGGCCGCCAGATGGTCGCGGCGCGCGATTGGGAAGCTTATGGCATGCAGCGCCTTTCCGGCTTCACACGGGCCAGCTACACTGCGGCGGCCCAAATACTGATCTGTTACATCGCGCTTGAACATCGGACCCGGCCGCTCGTGTGGCGAGCCATTTTCTGGGCTGCTGGATTTCTGGCGATCTACTACACCACATCCAAGTCACCGCTGCTTGCGATGGCCATGCTGCCACTCACCTATTTTCTTGTCGGCAGGATCAGGGAGTCCGGCGCTGCCCGCCGCCGCTGGGCCGCATCCGCCATGATTGCCTTCTGGCTCCTTCTGGTATTTGCCGGTCCGTTCCTCGCGATGACCTATGGGCCGCAGCTTTACCCGGCCGGAACCGGGGTTGGTGCCGATTACAGCTCATTTGCCGATCGCGTGCTGAACACATGGCCAAACGCCATCGCCATGATCGATCGCTATGATCCGGTGCAATGGGTCTTTGGCCGGGGGCTGGGAAGTATCGGCTCCCCTCAGCAGCTCTCGCATCCCGACAGCTATAATCCGGGCGACAATCTTGCCATCTATCTGTTCGTGACGTTCGGGCTCGCTTCGCTGGTGTTTGGCGTCCTGATGTTTCGCGGCGGGCAAAGGGCCATTGCTGCAGGCAGCCGCGGGCGGCGCGATTTTGTGCTGATCATAGCCATGCTCGGGATCGGCACAGCGGCCAACGTCATCGAGAGCATTCTGCCATCAATGATTCTGGCCATTG
>CAYSCC010000049.1:0-8663 GCA_964429375.1 uncultured Chakrabartia sp. | reverse complement strand
TCCTATGTCGATCTCAATCGCTGCGGGGTCGCGCTGATGGAAATCGTGTCGAAGCCCGACATGCGCTCCCCGGCTGAGGCCGGAGCGTACATGAAGAAGCTCAGGGCCATCCTGCGCTATGTCGGCTCATGCGATGGCAATATGGAACAGGGTTCCATGCGGGCGGACGTGAATGTGTCTGTGCGCAAACCAGGTGCCGAGTTCGGCACGCGAACAGAGACAAAGAACGTCAATTCTGTGCGCTTCATTCAGCAGGTCGTGGAGTATGAGGCACGCCGGCAGGTCGATGTTCTCGAAGAGGGCGGCACGGTTGTTCAGGAGACCCGGCTGTTCGATCCTGACAAGGGCGTGACACGCTCCATGCGTTCAAAAGAAGATGCGCATGACTATCGCTATTTTCCTGATCCTGACTTGCTTCCACTGGTCTTGACCGAGGACTTTGTCGACGCGTGCCGGGAGAGCCTGCCGGAGCTGCCCGATGCGAAGCGCGCCCGTTATGTCGCGTCGCTCGGCATTACCCCGTACAATGCAGACGTCATCACCGCCGATGTCGAGACAGCGCGGTGGTTTGAGGCACTGCTTGAAGCCGGTGCAGAACCCAAGGCGGGCGCGAACTGGCTTACGTCCGAATTGTTCGGGGCGCTCAACCGGCTTGGTCGGGACATCGGTGAAAGCCCGGTGAGCCCGGCGCAGGCAGCGCAACTGCTGGGCCTTGTCTCTGATGGAACACTTTCGGGCAGCCTTGCCAAGCAGGTGTTCGAAATCATGCTCGAAACCGGCGATGATCCTGCGAAGATCGTCGAGGAAAAGGGCCTGAAACAGACAAGCGATACGGGCGCGATCGAGGCGGCCATCGCCGAAATCCTCAGCGCCAATGCGGACAAGGTCGAACAGTACAAGGCTGGCAAGGACGCGTTGTTCGGCTTCTTCGTCGGTCAGACGATGAAGGCCATGGCCGGCAAGGCCAATCCCAAGGTCGTGAATGAACTGCTGAAAAAACTACTGGGCTGAAACCGATTGCTGCTTTGCCGGTGTAATGCCGGTTGGAAGCCAGCAAAAAGGACAGCCTAATGGGGCAAAAGGGGTTCACCGCCATTGCTGCGGCGGTGCTGATGATAGTCACGCCGCATGCGCAGCTGATCGCAGGCTCATCGCGAGTCAAGCAGGACAAGGAGTTTACTTTTCCCAAGGACCAGCCTGTCCGCATCCTTGTTTTTCGACCCGATGTGTCGGCCGGCTCGCTGACAACCGGCGGGGTACAGCAGCCCAATGCCGAATGGACGGAAGCCGCACGCACCAATCTTGCCGCGGCGGTTCGTTCCAACATTGCAGCGGATTTGGGCGAAGCCGTGTTCCTCGGCGAGCAGGATGGTGAAAATGCCAGCTATGTCGCGCAGTATCAGTCGCTCTTCCGCGCCGTTGGCGGGGCAATCGTCGTGCACAAATTTGGTGGCAGCAAGCTGCCGACCAAGAAAGGCAAGTTCGATTGGACGCTGGGGCCGGGCGCTGCCCATCTTGGCGAGATTGGCGGCGGCAATTACGGCCTGTTTCTCTACACCAAAGACAATTTCGGGACAGCCGGACGAAAGGTTTTGCAAGTCTTCGCGGCGCTCGCGCGCGTCAATGTCGCGGCTGGAATTCATCAGAGCTATGCTGCGCTCGTCGATCTCTCAAGCGGGAAGGTGGTCTGGTTCAACTCCGATCTCGAGTCGGGCGGCGATCCGCGCACCGATGAAGGCGCAACAAAGCGGGTCGGCCAATTGCTCAAGACCCTGCCTGGCCGGGAAAAGCAGAAATGAGGCGCCGGCTTGCCGCGATCGCCGCAGCGGCGCTATTGGGCGCAGCCGCGCCTGCACCGGTTGTCGTCGGGCCGGGCTACCAACCTCAGGACAAGGATGAGCGCGGCCTGTGGATGGAAGTCAATGAGCAAGAACGGCTGATCAAAACGTCCAACTTCGTCATGCGCGATCCTGGCCTCAACGCCTATGTCCGCAGTGTCCTATGCCGCACGGTGGGCGAAGCTGAATGCCGCGATATCAGAGTCTATCTGATCCGCACGCCCGAGTTCAACGCGCAGATGGCACCCAACGGCATGATGCTCGTGAACTCCGGGCTCTTCCTGCGCACTCGCAACGAGGCTCAGCTCGCCGCCGTGCTAGGCCATGAATACACCCATTATGCCCATCGCCATTCACTTCGGAGCTTTCGCGACGTCAAGAGCAAGGCCGGCATGGCGGCATTCATGTCCGCCGTGCCTATTGTCAGCTATGGCGCGGGCGCCATTGCATCTATTGTGCAGACGGGATTGATTGGTTCCATCTACGCCTTCTCGCGCGACATGGAGCGAGAGGCGGACGCGGGATCGATCCCGCTGCTGGAACGGGCTGGCTATGATCCGGGCGCTGCATCTCGGGTCTGGGATCAGGTGCTGCGTGAATCGGATGCCACGGCGGCTGCGCGCAAGCGCCGGAAAAGCGCAGCGCGGCGTCAACTCGATTTCTATGACAGCCATCCAACCTCGCAGGAACGGCTCGACACGCTCAGGCAACTTGCCGCCAGCAAGTCGGGTGTGCTCGAACGCGATAGTTATCGCCAGGCGCTGGCTCCGTTCTGGGGCGACTTCATCGATGATCAGATCAAGCTCAACGATTTTGGCGCGAGCGATTTCCTCATCACCAGCGCAGCGAGCGAGGGGTGGAGTGGGGCGCTCTACTATGCGCGTGCCGAGCTTTTCCGCACGCGCGGCAATCCGGACGATCTCCGGCAAGCCGTGGGCTTCTACCAACAGGCGATCGCGTTGGGAGACGCGCCGGTCAATGCATGGCGCGGCCTTGGCCTGGCTCAGCTGCGCTTGGGAGACAAGGCGAACGGGCAGGCAAGCCTTAGTCATTATCTCACCTCAAGGAAGGATGCGCCCGATCGTGCGATGATCGCGGCGCTCGCTGGAGGATAAGTATGAAACGCGCACCGATGATTCTTGCGGCCCTGGCGCTGGGCTTGGCCGTGCCGGCAACGGCGGGGTACAAACTGCTGGGTCCAAATCAGCCCGTTCAAATCGCCAAAAGCCTTTTGAAGGTGACGCCGCAGAGCGAGTGGAATCGGCTTGGCAAGCGCATTGGCCGTAACGCCGAAAGCTGGACACTCGACGGACTGTCGCTCAACGATCTGAGCTTCTACGGCGGCATCGAGGCCGGGATGCCGCTGTTCCGCGAGGTAGATAAGGCCAACCGCCCATTGCCGCATTTTTCAACGACAATGCTTGCGCCCGACATCGCCCAGCTCTTCGAAGGCAGCTACCGCATTGCCAACGAAACTTCGCTGATGACGATCGATGCGATAGAACCAGCGCGCTTTGCGGGTCATGATGGCTTTCACTTCACGTACAACTTCACGTTGCAAAGCGACGAAGTGGTGCGCAAGGGCGAGGCAATCGGGGCAGTTGTCAACAACAGGCTTTACATGATCACCTTCGAAGCGCCCGAGATTTTCTATTTCGCGCGCGACGTGGAGCGTTTTCGCAGCATTGCAGCCACCGCCAAGCTTGGATGAGCAAAATGGCTTGCCGGTTCACGGATTGCAGCTTGCGGCCTTGCAGTCGTGGACAAGCGATGGCGTTGGCGTGAATGCTAACCCTTGCCCTTGCGCCTGAAGGCGTTATAGAGCCGCGCCTGAGCGGGCTCGTGCGGGCGTGGCGGAACTGGTAGACGCGCCAGATTTAGGTTCTGGTATCGCAAGGTGTGGGGGTTCGAGTCCCTTCGCCCGCACCAGAACGGGCCGCGCACCAAAGCGGGCCGTTTTACATTGGATTCAAGGACTGATTGGCTGAACATGCAGATTGTCGAGACGTTGAATGAAGGCCTGAAGCGCGGCTACACGCTGACCATCAAGGCCAAGGATATCGAAGCCCGTGTGGAGGGCGAAATCGCCAAGGTTGCGCCACAGGTGCGCATGCCCGGCTTTCGCCCTGGCAAGGTGCCCGCAAACCTTGTCCGCAAGATTCATGGGGAGGCTATTCAGGCAGACGCGCTCAATACCTCGATCCAGGAAAGCGTGCAGTCGCTCGTCGCCAAGGAAAAGCTTCGTCCGGCCATGTCTCCGTCTGTCGAACTCGCAGATGGCTATGCCCACGGCAAGGATGCCGAACTGAAGGTCGAACTCGAAATCCTGCCGGATGTGCCGGCTCCAAAGGTCGATGGCCTCAAGCTTGAACGGCTGGTGGTTGAGGCAGATGATGCCGCAATCGATGCGTCCGTCCTTCAGCTCGCCAGCCAGCAGAAGACGTATGAGGATGCACCCAAGGGCCACAAGGCTGCGCTTGGCGATCTTGTCGTTATCGATTTCGTTGGCAAGATCGACGGCGTTGAGTTTGACGGGGGCAAGGGCGAAGGCGCGGCAATCGAGCTTGGCTCCGGCCGCATGATTCCTGGCTTCGAGGACGGTATGATCGGCGTCACGGCAAACCAGGAAAAGACGATCAGCGTTACTTTCCCTGCGGACTATTCGGTCGATTACCTCAAGGGCAAGGAAGCAACCTTCGATCTGGTCATCAATGCCGTTCGGATCGCCAAGGAAGCCAAGGTCGACGATGAGTTCGCAAAGTCGCTCGGGCTGGAAGGGCTTGAACAACTCCGGGGGCTCTTCAAGGGTCAGATCGAGCAGGAACTGAACAACCTGACCCGGACGCACATGAAGCGTCGCCTGCTTGACCAGCTGGCCTCGACGCATGATTTTGACGTTCCGCCTTCCATGGTCGAAGCGGAATTCGAGCAGATCTGGAAGCAGCTGGAACACGAAGCCAGCCACGAGGCCGACCCGGAAGCCGCGCTCAAGGAAATGGAAGCCGAAAAGGAAGATTATCGCGCCATTGCCGTGCGTCGGGTTCGGCTTGGGCTGCTGCTGTCCGAAATCGGTCGCGAACACAAGGTCGAGATTTCCAGCGCCGAAATGAGCAGGTTGATCCAGCAGGCCGCGCAGCAATATGATCCAAAGGATCGCCAGCGTTTTGTCGAATGGGTCCAGCAGGACGCCATGGCATCGGCCCAGCTTCGCGCACCGCTGTATGAGGACAAGGTTGTCGATTTCCTGTTCAGCAAGGCGGAAATCACGGAGCGCACCGTGACGCGCGCCGAGCTTGAAGCGGCCATTGAGGCCGATGAGGACGAAGGCCATGTTCATGGTCCGGGCTGCGGCCATGATCATCATGATCATGCTCCCAAGGCGAAGAAGGCGGCCGCAAAGAAGCCGGCTGCGGCAAAGGCTGCAGAGCCTGCCAAGGAGGAAAAGGCCGCAAAGCCCGCTGCCAAGAAGGCCGCCGCCCCCAAGGCTTCGAAGGCAGCTGAAGACAAGCCCGCAGCAAAGAAGGCACCGGCAAAAAAGGCAAAGTGATTGGGGCTGCGGCGCAGGCAAAGGGCAAAATTAATCGAAATTTGCCATCTTTGCAGCTAGGAGTGCGGGGATGACCGATCATTCACCCCGCATTGCCGTGCTTTTGCCGTGCTATAACGAGGCTGCGGCCATTGCGCAGACCATTGCGGATTTCCGCAAGGCGCTGCCGGATGCGACGGTCTATGTCTATGACAACAACAGCAGCGATGCGACGTGCGACATCGCTGCCGCTGCGGGCGCCGTGGTCCGGACGGAAAAGATGCAGGGCAAGGGCAATGTGGTCCGACGCATGTTTGCCGACGTCGATGCCGACATCTATGTCATGGCCGATGGCGATGCGACCTATGAAGCGGCCGCAGCGCCCTCTTTGGTTCGCAAGCTGCTTGACGAAAACCTCGATATGGTCGTGGGTGCGCGCAAATCCGAAGTCGAAGCCGCCTATCGGCGCGGACACAGGCTCGGCAATGCTCTGCTGACCGGCATGCTCGCGCGGATATTTGGGCGCACGTTCACGGACATCCTCTCGGGATACCGGGTATTTTCGAGGCGGTTCGTGAAGAGCTTTCCCGTGCTGTCAGCAGGATTCGAGATTGAAACGGAAATCAGCGTGCATGCGTTAGAGCTGCGCATGCCTGTTGCTGAGCAAATTACGGCCTATGCGGCACGACCCGAGGGCTCCGAGTCAAAGCTGAATACGTGGCGTGACGGATTTCGCATCCTGAACACCATCCTGCTTCTGTTTCGCTATGAGCGGCCGTTGCAGTTTTTCGGGGCAATCGCAGCCACATTCGCAATGATGGCCATCATCCTTGCGATCCCGCTTTTCATCACGTTCATGCAAACCGGGCTCGTGCCTCGCTTTCCGACTGCGATCCTGGCAACCGGCATGATGATCCTGTCCGCCTTGAACGGGATGTGCGGTCTCATTCTGGACACAGTGGTTCGTGGACGCCTTGAAGTGCGCCGGATCGCCTATCTGGCTTATCCAGCGCCTTCGGAAGCTTGAACAGGCTGTGGCGAAAAAGGCTGTTCAGGTGGCCTGTCAGAATTTGATCTGATCGACCGTGTCGATGACCGTGCCGAGAATGCCATAGTCCTTGGCTTCGTCCGTCGACATCCAGTAGTCACGCTCGATATCCTCACGCACGCGTTCGATCTTCTGCCCGGTCTTTTCAGCGATGACTCCGGCGAGCCGCTCTCGCATCTTCACGATTTCCTGGGCCTGGATAGCAATATCCCCAGCGCGCCCCTGCGCGCCGCCCGAGGGCTGGTGAATCAGGAAGCGGGTATTGGGAAGGCAGAAACGGCGTTCCTTGGGCGCGCCCAGGAAAATATGGGTTCCTGCACTGGCGACCCATCCAGTCCCGATGACAGCTACGGGTGATTTGATGAAGGAAATCAGATCGTGGATCGTATCACCCGATTCGACATGGCCGCCCGGCGAATTGATGAAGATCCTGATGGGATCATGGCCGACATGATCAAGATAGAGCAGTTGCGCAGACACGATTTGCGCCAGCTTCTGGTCGATGCCGCCGAAGATAAGGACCGTGCGTGCTTCCAGGAACTTGCTCATCAGCAGGCCGCTGGACGCCGGCCGGTCATCCTCCTCATGGTTGCGCATCAAGCCGGGAAGGCCGGTATCCCACACTGTCATCTTGCTCTCCTGTAAACGATGTCCCCATGCGACTAACGCTGCCCAATCGCCCGCGCAAGCCGAAGGGCTTGAACATCTTGCAACAAGTCCAGATATAGGCGGTTCAATTCATCCAAGGATATTTCATGCATCCGGCAGACGCACTCATTCCCATCGTCATCGAACAGTCCAACCGCGGCGAACGCAGTTTTGACATTTATTCGCGCCTGCTGCGCGAACGCATCGTCTTTGTGACGGGCGGAATTGAGGACAACATGGCGTCTGTCATCACCGCCCAGCTACTGTTCCTCGAATCGGAAAATCCGAAGAAGGATATCTGGATGTACATCAATTCGCCGGGTGGCGTTGTGACGGCGGGCATGGCCATCTACGACACGATGCAATACATCCGGCCGAAAGTGGGTACTGTGTGCATCGGGCAGGCGGCATCCATGGGCAGTTTTCTTCTGGCTGCGGGTGAACCCGGCATGCGGGTTGCCCTCACCAATTCGAGGATCATGATTCACCAGCCTTCGGGCGGCGCCCAGGGGCAGGCCTCGGATATTGCGCTTCAGGCGCAGGAAATCCTTCGCATCCGGGCCAGCATGAACGCCCTTTACGCGAAATATACGGGCAAGGATCTGCCCACGATCGAAAAGGCGATGGAACGCGACAATTTCATGACCTCGCAGGAAGCGAAGACCTTCGGGTTGATTGATGAGGTGTTTGACAAGCGCCCTGTGCCTGCCGACGATTCTGCTAGCTAGCCCTGGAGGGAGCAAACTGGCAAAGACTGTAAACAGCATTTAAGCCATTGCCGGTTAGGATTATCGCTGTAACATGGCTGTAATGTGCGATTTGCCGGTTTCCCGGAGAAGGTTTGAATGACGAAGCTTAGCGGTACAGATACCAAAAGCACGCTTTACTGTTCCTTTTGCGGCAAATCGCAGCATGAGGTCCGCAAGCTGATCGCAGGGCCCACAGTCTTCATTTGTGATGAATGTGTTGATCTGTGCAACGACATCATCCGTGAAGAAACCAAGTCTGCGCTGGTCAGCAAGAAGGACGGTGGCGTCCCGACACCGCAGGAAATCTGCAACGTTCTCGATGATTATGTCATCGGGCAGCGCGCGGCCAAGCGGGTGCTCTCGGTGGCCGTCCACAACCATTACAAGCGCCTGAACCATGGGGCCAAAGGCGCGGATGTTGAGCTTGCGAAGTCGAATATCCTTCTTGTCGGCCCAACCGGTTGCGGCAAGACTCTCCTCGCTCAGACCCTTGCGCGAATTCTCGACGTTCCGTTCACGATGGCCGACGCGACGACGCTTACAGAAGCGGGCTATGTGGGTGAGGATGTCGAAAACATTATCCTGAAACTGCTTCAGGCGTCGGACTATAACGTGGAACGTGCGCAGCGCGGGATCGTGTATATCGACGAAATCGACAAGATCAGCCGCAAGGCCGAAAATCCGTCAATTACCCGCGACGTTTCGGGTGAAGGCGTGCAGCAGGCTTTGCTCAAGATGATGGAAGGCACGGTTGCCAGTGTGCCGCCCCAGGGTGGACGCAAGCATCCGCAGCAGGAGTTCCTGCAAGTCGATACGACCAACATCCTGTTCATCTGCGGCGGCGCCTTTGCCGG
>CAYSCC010000048.1:0-8668 GCA_964429375.1 uncultured Chakrabartia sp. | reverse complement strand
TGTAGTAGATTGGAGTGCCTTCTCCCCGAGCAGAAAATTGGCCATCGCGGATTTCGGCGACCACCACATCCACATATGTCTTGGCACCGCGCGCTATGACAAACGCACCGGCGACCGGCCAGCGCTCAACAGCGGCACTGATCTTCAGCGTCAGGGCGCTTCCGGCTCCGGCTCCGGCGCCTTCTCGGCATAGGCTTCCTGCAACTGCTTCATGAAGCAGCCTGTCCAGCCTCCTCCGCCGACGGCAGAGCAGCTTTCTGCTCCTGTCTTGCCAACATCGAGTGTCGCCTGCGAACGGATGGCCCAGCTCGTGCTGTCAGGAGACGGCAGTCGTTGACGAAGCGGTTTGGGGATCCTGTACCGTTCGGTTTCCGGTGCAACGACGCAAATCGTGTCTGCAGGGCATTTGTCATCGCCGAAAATGGTGAGCGTCCGTTGCTGGGCTGCGGCCGGTGCAGCAACGGAGAGCGGGGCGAGCGAAACCGCCAGGGCAAGAATGAATTTCATAGCGACATGATCTTCCGCCATTTTTGATGAACGCACAATGACCAAAATCAAATTCGCTTCGAAAGGCGGATCGCCATTCTGCATCCCAGCCGGATCGTTGCGTTCAAGAGCGGATAAGCGGGCGCATTTTCTGCACCCTCTGCAAGCGCCGTTGCCTTGTGTTCGACTTCTTCCGCCCGAAATTCTGCAATCGCGGACGTCAGCTCTTCATCGTCCTGGCCAAGAGTCTCGAGTTGCGCGCCGTAGTGGTTGTCGATTTCCGTTTCTATTGCTGCTGTGCAGGCCATCGCCGCCTCTGGGCCAATGGCCGCGGTAACAGCGCCAAGCGCAAATCCGGCTACATGCCATATGGGCTGGAGAAGGGTTGGCCTAACGCCTCGCTCAGCCATCATGGCATTGAACCTGTCCAGGTGCCGCTGTTCTTGCGCGGCCATGTGCCGGATGGATCGCGCCGCGCCATGCCGGCTTCCCAACACGGCAAGCTGGCCGGCATAGATGCGCGCCGCTCCATATTCGCCTGCCTGGTCGACACGGATCATTGAGTGCTTGTCTGCGTCCATCAGGATTTTGCTCTCCGTGCCATCCACAGCAGAATAATCCCTCCTCCAATCGAGAAGATCGCATTGAAACCGGCCAGCGAAATGGGCCCGAGTGTCCATTGTGGCTGGTTGCAGCTCACCAGGGGTGCCGCCATGATGTCAGCCATGATGTTCCCGCCTGTTGTGCCCGGCGCGCGGGTGCATGCGGTGATGCCGTCCCACCACTTGTATTCAACGCCTGCATGAAAGACGCCAACAAGGCCGCTGGCGAGGATCGATAGGGCTGCCAGAATGACAAACAGGCGTCTGATGCCCTGATCGCGGCTGAAAATGCCCAATAGTGCAAAGGCAAGAGCTGCTTCGTGTGGCCAGCGCTGCCAGTAACACATTTCGCAAGGGTAGAGTCCCCCGATGTACTGGGAACCCAAGGCGCCGCCCAGCAAGGCTGCCGGGATCAGAAATGCCAGCCATGAGACCCTGAGCAGGCTGGGCATGTTCAACGGCGTCCCTTGCGGTTGCCGGGTGCAGTAACGACCTGGGTTCGTGTCAACCGGCCCAGCGTCTCCAGTGCATAGTGGAGCTGAAAGTCCTTGATGCCCTTCGCCTTGAGCTGTTCTGCTGTTGCCGAAAAACGGGGGTCGGTTTTCGTATCGGATTCGAGCACGGAATTGTCGACCTTGCTTTCATTGATCAGATGGCGGCTCAGGTCGGCCTCGCGGAATTTCGGACGGGCCTTGTAGTCGGGATCCGACAGTTGCGGAACAGCAATGTCTGGTTCAATCCCGCCTTCCTGCACGCTTCGGTTCGATGGCGTGTAATAGCGCGCGGTCGTCAGGCGCAGGGCGCTTGTGTCATCAAGCTGGATCAGCGTCTGAACCGAACCCTTGCCAAAGCTGCGTTCGCCCATGACCAAAGCACGATGATGATCCTGCAACGCGCCGGCCACGATCTCTGCGGCTGACGCTGATCCGGCATCGACAAGGACAATGATTGGCAAACCATGGGCCATGTCCCCGGGGCGTGCATAATAGCGCTCGATATCGCGCCGGTTGCGGCCCCGTTGCGAGACGATTTCGCCGCGCTCCAGAAATGCGTCCGACACTTCGATTGCCTGATCGAGCAGGCCACCGGGGTTTGAGCGCAGGTCAATGATATAGCCGGTCGGCGGGCGACCCAGCGATTTGTCAATGCTGACCAGGGCAGAGCGAACGTCGGCCCCAACGCTCTTTGAGAAGCCGTTGATGTTGATGATCCCGATATTCTTCTGCACTTCCCATTTGACTGGCCTGATCTCGATGATCTGGCGTGTAATGGTCACATCGAATGGTTTGTCACGGCCCGGGCGGACCACGGTCAGCCGAATGCTCGTTCCTGGTGTGCCGCGCATCTTGTCGACGGCTTCGTCAAGCGTGCCGCCATAGATGAGAACGCCATCAAGGTGCGTGATATAGTCGCCAGCCTTCATGCCCGCCTTGTCCGCCGGGGAATCTTCGGTTGGTGCAATGACCTTGACGGCGCCATCTTCCAGCGAAACGGTCAGGCCGAGCCCGCCATAGTTGCCATCGGTCTGGACGCGCATGTTTTCAAAGTCGCGGGCGTCCAGATAGGAGGAATGCGGGTCCAGGCTGGCCAGCATGCCGTTGATCGCGCCCTTGATCAGTGACTTGTCGTCAACCTTGTCGACATAGTCTGCGCGCACGCGTTCGAAAACGGCGAGGAACTGATCCATTTCACGGTAGGTGTTTGCGTCGACCGAAGCCATGCCCGCAGTTGCTGCAGGAACAAGCGCGATACCGGAAACAAGAAGTGCGGCACGCAGGAAATCGCTTTTCATCATACATACTCTTTGCTTGTTTCGGCCGAGTTTAATGCAATCCGGCCAAAAACGGAACTCACGATGTAGGCACCGCGAACCGACTGGACAAGGCGCCTTGTGCGGCAAGCCTCAGGGGTATCGCCAGCCTATTTCACAAGGCCAAAGACGCCAATCAGCAGCGGATCGCTTGTCGAGGCCGGATTGGAGCGGATCGCCATCTCCTCGCGACCGATTGCGCGGTAGACGGCATCGCTGGCCTTTGCTGTCACATCGTCGCGCAAGCCCGCAAAATCGATGTTGGTGGCAGCACGAAGGGCTTCGACGACAACCGCATTGTCAAAAAGCCTGAGTCCCCTGTCGATGCCGGGCAACATGGTCTGGAGGAGCTTGTCGCCCATTGCGGCCCTGAGCAGCGCTGTCGCACTGTCGCCGCCGCCCCGAATAATTGCCGCCGCATCGGGAATGCCCATGTTGAGAACGGCATCTGCAACAACAGGGGCTGCAAGCTCGGCTCCCTTTTCGGCGGCTCGATTGACCTGCTTGGTCAGCCTGTTGCGAAACATCGCACTGGCGAGCACTGCGGTCAGGATGTCCGTTCCTCGTGTCCCGCCCAATGCATCGGGCAGGCTGATCCGGGCAAGCTGGTCATCGTAGAAGCCGTTTTCGCGCATGAGGCTGGCAAAGGCGCGCTGAGCAGAAAGGCTCAGCAAGCGACGAATGGCATCGATAAGGCTGAAACGGTCCCTGCCTGCACAGCCAGGCAGTGCGAGCACCGGCAAAAGGGCGGCTGAGCAAACGAGCGTGCGGCGCGAAACAGACATGAATTTTCCCTCCTGACATGTTCATTGCACTGCATAACGTCATTGCAGCTTTCGCGGCAATGATTGCTCGGGCATTGAACGGCGTGTCATGACTCGCGTTCGCGTCCTTCTTCTCAATCCAGCGCTCGGTCCGCTTGATTACCGTGTGCCACACGGGATGTCTGTGGAGCCCGGCAGCATCGTGCTTGCGCCACTCGGCCCCCGCCAGATGGTCGGTGTGGTCTGGGAGGAAGAGGCGATGCCATCTGACGCCGAAGTGGGCGACAATCGGCTTCGCAACCTCATTCAGGCCTTCGATGTTCCGCCGGTCGGAGCACCGCTGCGCCGCCTCGTTGAATGGACATCCAATTATTATCTGGCGCCTCCTGCGGCCGTGCTGCGCATGGTCCTGTCGTCTGCCGCCGCGCTCGAAGGTGCGCCCACTGTTGTCGAGTACCGGCTGACGGGAACGGTTCCCGCCAAGATGACGGCCCAGCGCGTGCAGGCGCTGGACCGAATCGGGGAGAGGCAGGGGTTGATCCGGGAACTTGCCACGATCGCGGATGTCTCAGAGGGCGTGATAAGAGGGCTTGTGAAGCTCGGCGCAATTGAGGCGGTGACCGTGTCACTGGAAACACCGTTTCAAGCGCCAGAGCCGGATCATGCGCCTCCTGAACTATCGAAGGAACAGGCTGCAGCAGCTCAATGGCTCGTCGATGCAGTCACAGCCGGGGAATTTGCCCCAGTCGTTCTTGATGGAGTCACAGGTTCGGGCAAGACAGAAGTCTATTTCGAGGCTATCGCGCAGGCCTTGCGGCTCGGCCTACAGACACTGGTACTCTTGCCGGAAATCGCGCTGACGGAGCCATTCCTCCGTCGTTTCGAGGCACGGTTCGGCCATGCGCCTGTGGCGTGGCATTCCGATCTCCGGCAGTCCCAGCGGCGACGCACCTGGCGGGCCATTTGCAAGGGGGAAGCGCTGGTCACGGTTGGGGCCCGATCGGCGCTGTTCCTGCCCTATCGCAAGCTGGGCCTGATCATCGTTGATGAAGCGCACGAAGCCAGCTTCAAACAGGAGGAGGGGGTCCAGTACCACGCGCGTGACGTGGCCGTGATGCGCGGGCGGTTCGAAGCATGCCCGGTCGTGCTGGCCAGTGCGACACCGGCGATCGAAACTCGCCAGCAGGTTGCTGTCGGCCGCTATGCAGAGCTCAGGCTTCCGGAACGGCATGGTGGCGCAGAAATGCCCGACATTACGGCAATAGACTTGACTCAGGACCCGCCTGAGCGTGGTCGCTGGCTTGCCCCGACGCTGGTCCGTGCGATGCAGGATACGCTGGAGCGTGGTGAGCAGGCGCTGCTTTTTCTCAATCGCCGGGGCTTCGCTCCGCTGACCCTGTGCCGTCACTGCGGTCATCGTTTCCAATGCCCCAACTGCACCGCATGGATGGTTGAGCATCGCTTGCTTCAACGTCTTCAGTGCCATCATTGTGGGCATTCCGTGCCGCCCCCGCGTGCCTGCCCGGAGTGCCATGCGGAAGACTCGCTGGTGGCTTGCGGGCCGGGTGTAGAACGGATTGCGGATGAAGTCGGCTTGTTGTTCCCGGAGGCCCGACGCGCAATTGTGACGTCCGACACCTTGTGGTCGCCTGCCAAGGCTGCGGAGTTCGTGGGCAAGATGGGCGCGGGGGACATTGATATCGTGATCGGCACCCAGCTGGTGACCAAGGGCTATCACTTCCCCAACCTGACACTTGTCGGGGTGGTTGATGCCGATCTTGGCCTGCAGGGAGGTGACTTGCGCGCAGCCGAGCGCAGCTTCCAGCAAATCGCGCAGGTCGCGGGCAGGGCAGGGCGGGGAGAGAAGCCTGGCCATGTCTATGTGCAAACGCATGAGCCGAATGCCCAGGTTATCCGAGCACTTGTTTCCGGCGATGCAGACAGCTTCTATGCGGCTGAAACCGAAAGCCGGAAGGAAGCCGGGGCGCCGCCGTTCGGGCGCTTTGCGGGGATCATCGTCTCCTCGGAAAGCATGAAGGACGCGCAGGAGACAGCCCACCTGATCGGCAAGACAGCACCACAGGTCGAGGGCATGCAGGTATATGGCCCGGCCCCTGCACCCTTGGCCATGCTGCGAGGACGCCATCGCCAGCGCCTGCTCGTCCATGCGCGACGGGCCCTCGACGTGCAGGACGTGATCCGGGATTGGCTTGGCGGGCTTGAGTGGCCCAGGTCAGTCAGAGTGAGTGTGGACGTCGATCCCTATAGTTTTGTATAACGCAAATAGAATAGCAATTTGAATCGTTGGATCATATGCGTTTACTTGCGACATTGGCAGTTCTTGTTTCTCTTGTTGATCCCGCGCACGCCACGTGGCGAAAATCGGAAACGCGACATTTCACGATTTACACTGAAGGGACAGAGATTGCCCTTCAAAAATTTGCTTTCAAGGTTGAACGTTTCGATGCTGTCTTGCGGCGCCGGTTTGGCATTTCAGATGAGGACGTCCCGCAAAAGCTGACCATTTTCATGCTGCCCACTGCTGGATCGGTGGCCAAAGCAAGTGGAGCCGGAACGGATGTTGCAGGAATCTATGTGCCGAATAGTGAAGGCTCCATCGCAATTGTGAACAGGACCAATGGCAATTCAAAATATGACCTTGATGCCGATGCGGTACTGTTTCACGAATATGCTCATCACTTCATGATCCGCTATTTCCCTGTTGCGTATCCGGCCTGGTATGTTGAAGGTTTCGCCGAATTTCTTGCGACAACTGATTTTACGCGGGAAGGGAATGCAAAACGAGGCCTTCCGCCATATTATCGCGCATATGGCTTGCTTGAGCAGGAACCTATCCCGGTTGAAAAACTGCTCACTAGCGATATCAATGATATTCCGAAGCAGCAGCATGATGCCTTTTACGGCCGATCTTGGTTGCTCGTTCATTTTCTCAACTTTTCAGAAGTGCGCAAAGGGCAACTCAATAAATACCTTACTTCTGTCAGCAGCGGTGCGACGAATAGCGAAGCGGCGCGTGCGGCCTTTGGCGATTTTCAACAGCTCGACAAGGAACTGAGTGCTTACCTGCGTCGACCTCTCACCTATGTGACTGAATCGATTCCCACTCCGGCGCCGACAAATATCGAAATCTCTGAAGTGTCTCCCGGCGCAGGGGCTACGATGATGCTTTTCCTTCAGTTGCGCCGTGGCATCGCGGACAATGAAATGGACGGCTTGATCACGGCGCTTGATGCGGCAGCGCGGAAGTTTCCCATTGACCCTGAGCCTTGGGTCCTGCTCGCTGAGACCTATTATCTGGCAGACAAGGATGCGGAAGCCATTTTGGCAGCGGATTCCGCATTGAAGATCAATCCCCAGTTGAGCCGTGCCATGCTTTTCAAGGGGCGTGCCATGTTGCGCCAGAACATCAAGAATAATGTGGCGAATGCTGAGGCCTGGAGCGAAGCGCGTAAATGGATTGTGAAGGCAAACCGCGCGGACGTAAATGATCCATTGCCGCTCTTTGCATATTACCAATCCTTCCGCCAGCAGGGCAAGCCGCCCTCACCAACTGCGTTGCAGGGGCTCGCACGTTGCTATCAGATGGTTCCAGAGGCCATCGATGTGCGGATGGCATACGCTTTCTCCCTCGCGAGAGAGAAGAAATATGGTCCGGCAATACGACTTGTTGAGACTGTCGCATTTGATCCACACGACAGTCCTCAAGCAGTCGAGGCGCGGGCGACGCTTACGAGGTTGAAGGCCGCGAGGGATGGGCAGACGGAAGAGCAGTTCGATCTCTTGAGCGAAGGCGCCGAATAGGAAGGTGATCTTGCTATTGCGCGAGGGGCGCCTCGAGCATCGCTGCCGCCTTCAGCAGGCGTCTGCCATGATCACTTTCTTCGCTTGCGTTCAACCGCAGAAGGTCGGCTGCTGCGGCATTGTCGATGCTCGCGGCCCAGGAAGTGTAGAGCTTGTCTCCGGCAAATTCGGATTCCGCGGTTTTCCTCAAGCCATCCGCTGTGAGAGCCACGCGTGGAATATCGCCGACGAGATAGGGGTTGTCCTTCGCCGCCGGGGCCGGGAAGTCCTCCCCTGAAAGGATCTTGATCGCAGCGCTGACCCTATTCGCGTGCTTCATTTCCTCATGTCCGGTCTCGATGAGGAGCGCCCGCACGCCCTCATGATCACTCCCTTCGGCGCTGGCTTCATACAGGGTTTGCGCGGCGGCCTCGAGAAGGACCATGACTTTCAGGTCCCGCACCGTCGGAGCAGTGAGGGCGTTGATATGGGCAAAGGCCTCGCCAAGGGTCTGCGGCGCGCCATGAGGCAACGGTGTCATTCCGGTTTTCTCCCTGCTCCAGATTTCAATGCCATTGGCTGGCGCTCCCAGTAGGTGAGTGAGCGCCATAGCCATTCGAACGGCCCGAAACGGAATCGTGCGAGCCATAGCGGGCTCCAGACCAGCTGTGCCGCCCAAATGGCAGCAACGATCCCGTAAAGTTCATAACGCTGCAGCTGGCTGAACAGCGCAAGCCCAAACCCGAAGCCGTAGAAGAGGACCGTGCAGATCAGCGTCTGGGCGATATAGTTGCTCAGCGCCATCTGGCCAACAGCTGCAAGGGCACGCTGAACCCAGCCGAGCGCGCCCGATCGGATTAACAGAAGCAGTAGCCCAAGATGGCCCAAAACCATCGCCAGGCGGCTGAACTGGTAAGTCTCGCCAGCAGCAGCAAAACCGATTGGGGAAAATTGGCTTTCCAGTATGAGGCTCAACTCGTGGAGCCCAAGGGGAATGCCGAGTGCATATCCCCCGAGCATCATCAACGCATATGTCCGGGCCCCGAGCCGGGCCCCGAGGACCCCGAGCCGGAGCAATGCCATTCCGATGAGCATGAACGGTATCATGTCGACCAGCAACCAGAAGGGCGCGTGGGTCCACTGGAATTCGTAACTTGACGCGAACTGGCCAGTGACAGCTTTCCACCATGACCCTTGATGCCATT
>CAYSCC010000047.1:0-8672 GCA_964429375.1 uncultured Chakrabartia sp. | reverse complement strand
GGGTCGCCGTCGCGGGGCGGCGAAAACTCGGCCAGAAGGAGCGTGTAGAGCAGGCCGCGCACCGCGGGCAGGGCATCGGGGCGCTCGGCCCGGACAAGGCGGGCAAGCTCGCCGGACTGCGACTGCGTCCAGATGTCGAGCGGCAGGCCCGACCGGCTGGCGGTGACAAGGCCAAGTGCTGCCGGCGGGCGGCGGCCAAGCGGGGCGACGGTGATCTCGTTCGGGGCAGGCACGCCTGCGGAGGCGGGCGCGCGCGCGCCGGGTGCGGGCTGGGGAACGGCGCGGGGCAGGGTGGCGGGCGTCGCCACCGACTGCGAAAGCCAGTCGATGGCCGACAGGGGCGCTTCGGCCAGAAGGGGCTGGCCCAGGGCTGCCGCCAGCAGGAAAGGCAGGGCCAGGCAGCCCGGGCGCCGTCTATTGATCCACATTCAGCTCGACCGGCTGGCTCACTTCGTTTCGCACGGGCTGAAGATCACCCAGATAGGCATAGGCCACAAGCCCGAGAAAGGCGAAAAGGACCAGCGTGACGAGGGCCTTCAGGATGCGGAACATTGGATGCCTGCCGTTTGTTCTTGTTTCCCGTCTCCTGCCCGTGCGTCCGGGCGGGGTCAAGGGCGGCGATGCCGCCGCGCGATTGTATATGGCTTTTTCGGCGAACTCACGCCATTCAGGTCGCTAATGGCCCGGTATCTCGGTCCGGCGGCGAATAGTGGCCCCGGCGGACCCGGCAGGTTGGCCTGGGCGGGGACGGGAACCATGCAATTGCGCCGCAGCGTGGTGCTGATCGGGATGATGGGGGCGGGGAAGACCGCGGTGGGGACGGCGCTGGCCCGTCACCTCGACGTGCCGTTCCTTGATTCGGACGAGGAAATCACCCGTGCCGCACGGATGACCGTGGCCGAGATCTTCGCCCGCGATGGCGAGCCCTTCTTCCGCGCCCGCGAATCCGAAGTGCTGCTGCGGCTTCTGAACGGCCCGCCCGCCATCCTTTCGACCGGGGGCGGGGCCTATCTCGCGGCGCAGAACCGGCAAGCCATCTCGGCGCACGGTGTCGCGGTCTGGCTGAAGGCGGACCTCGAACTTGAAGAGGAAGCCATTCCCCCGCTTCGCGAAGCCATCGTGCATTGCGAAAAGGTGCGCGATTTTGTGAGCCGGGATCTTTTTGCCCACATCCTCGAGAATGAGGAGGAGCATGTGGATACGCTCGAAACGCAGTTCGAACTGATCCGCCAGATGGGAATTGAGAATTACATCCAGCTCCAGTCCCAGCCAGCAGCGGACTGAACCTGATCGCGAGCCTGCCTATCGTGAGGCGAAGGCAGCCGCTTTTGCCTGAAGAACCGGGTGGCGCGCCATCAGCGGGTTTGTTTCTGCATCGATCAATGCCACGGTCTGTTCAAAGGCATCGCGCAGCTGAACCACGGATTCTATGATGTTGTCGGGTGACTGGCGATATTCGATGCAGTCACGCGCCTGCACTTCAATGTCCTCGGCAAGCGCAGCGACTCCGATTGCGCCGATTTGGAGCGCCTCTGCCCGAAGAAGGTCCGCCGGATTGACCATCGCCACGGCATTGCCGGCGCGCATCGCATCCTCGATCTGTGTGACTGCCTTGGCGCCATCCTCGCGCAGATAGCCGAGATGGCGAAAAAGCCGCACACCAAGCGATGCCCGAGCCTGATCGAAGCGAACCCAGTCCACCAGTTCCATATCGTCCGTCATCGCCATAATGATGTCTGCGCCCTTTCGGCTTGCACCGTGCTGCGCTGAAAATATGCCCAATTCGTAAACGAGATATTGAAGCCGGGCCTGATCACGGAACAAAAACGCAGAATTTGGGAACGCCAATCGCTCTGACTACACAGACTCCCCTGCCGGACAGCCTGCCCGGCATTCTTCCGCTCAGGCCGCCTTCGCGACTCCGACCAGCGCCGGCCGCAGGAGGCGATCACGGATCATATATCCGGACTGCATCACCTGCACGATCGTGCCCGGCTCCTCTTCGGCACTGGGGATTTCGACCATGGCCTGATGGCGGTTTGGATCGAGCGGCTGACCAAGGGCGTCAACCTTGGTGATCCCGTGGCGCTCAAAGACCGAGCCAAGCTCGCGTTGTGTGGCTTCCAGGCCCGCGATCAACCCCTTCCATGAGTCGTCTTCGCGCATGGCTTCGGGAATGGCATCCAGCGCACGGCCAAGATTGTCCGCAACCGAGAGCATGTCACGTGCGAAACCCGTCGCCGCATAGGCGCGGGCGTCCTGCGCATCCTTTTCCAGGCGTCGGCGCACATTCTGCGTCTCAGCCTGCGCGTAAAGGATCTGCTGGCGGGCTTCTTCGAGCTCCTTCAACAAATCGCCAAGTGGATCCACCTCCGGATTCGGCTCCGTCGGCGCGCCTTCAGCGATCATGTCCTCTTCGGCCTTCAATTCTTCATCACTCATTTGTGCATCAATCTCGATAAACTCTGTGCGGTGAAATCCACCATGGGAACGATGCGCGCGTAATTCAAGCGCGTCGGGCCAATAACCCCGACGACACCCACCACACGCCCGTCCTGACCGTGATAGGGCGCGGCGATAACCGAAGATCCCGATAATGCGAAGAGCTTGTTTTCAGCACCAATGAAGACTTTCGTGGCAGAGGCCTCACGCGCACTATCCAGCAGCCGTGCGATCTCTTCCTTGCCCTCGATTTCGTCAAGGAGTTGGCGGACCCTGTCCAGGTTGGCCGCAGCTTCGGAGTCGATCAGATTTGCAGCGCCGCGCACGATCAGCACAGGCCGTTGGGCACTATCCTGTGCCCATTCAGCCAGCCCGGTCAGGATAAGCTCACGCGATGCCACATCCAGCGCCGCCCGCTCCTGACGGATTTCGCCTTCCAGCACCGTTGCAGCCTCGGCAAGCGTCAGGCCGGCGAGCCTCGCCGTCATATAGTTCCCGGCTTCGGTCAGACTTGATGCCGGCAAGCCTTTTGGCAGCGCCATGATCCGGTTTTCAACCGAGCCGTCATCCCCGACAAGAATGGCAAGTGCCTGATCTGCAGAGAGTGGCGAAAACACAAACTGCCTCACCCGTGGCGCACGGCGGGGGACGAGCACAAGGCCCGCACAGGCCGACAGGCCGGACAGAGCCGCCGTGGCCGCCGTGAGCGCATCCTCGATCGGCCCCGGATCGGAGAGGCGGGATTCGATTGCGGCGCGCTCATCAGCCGTTGGTTCAGCCGCCTGCATCATCCCGTCGACAAACAGCCGAAGGCCCGATTCCGTAGGCATCCTGCCCGCAGATGTATGCGGTGCCGCGAGCAACCCCAGTTCCTCGAGATCCTGCATCACGTTTCGGATGGAAGCGGGCGACAGGTTCATCTGGCCGAGCTTCGAGATGGTTCTTGATCCAACCGGCACGCCCGAACCCAAATAGGATTCAACGACGACGCGAAACACATCACGCGCACGATCAGTCAGCTCATGAACGGGAGGTACGGTCATGCCCTTGGATGTAGGGCATCCCGGCAGCCTACTCAACGGGCTCGTGCACTATTGGCGGGATTGGCCCCTGGCCGCTTCAAGCTCTGCAATGCTCTTGAAGTCGACCATGTCTATGAAAAAGACGAGTGTCGAATTGGGTGGGATCGGCCCGACGGTCCTGTCTCCATAAGCGAGTTGGGGCGGAATACACAGCTTGTAACGTCCCCCTCGCTGCATGAGTTTCAGGCCCTCGGAAAATCCGGGAATAACCTGTGCGACAGGCACAGGAACCGGCCCGGCATCGTCAAAGGGGGCCCCTGTTGCCGCAACATAGCCCTTGTAGTTGATCAGGGTGACATCGGCATTACCGGGCATGGCTCCCGCGCCTGCCTTCAGGACGTCAAAACCGAGTCCGGAGGCTGTGCGTGTCTGGCAGCTCCGCTCAGATGCGGAGAGCGGTGCCAGCGGTGCCTTGATGGCCAGAAGATCGACCTCGAAAACAAGGTCCGCATTCGGCGGAATCTTTCCAGCGCCACCCGGGCCATAGCCCAAGGCAGAGGGAATGCAGAGCCGAATGCGCCCGCCTTCCTTCATCAACATCAAGCCTTCTGAAAACCCTGGTATGACGTCGCTGACACCGAACTCCGCCTGATCGGCGGCATCAAAGGTCGTTCCATCGGATGCAAGCATGCCCTTGTAACCGATGCTGACCTTGTCCGTTGCCTTGGGCGCCGCGCCCTTCCCCTCGGTCAACATGGTGTAACCCAGGCCCGAAGTCGTCTGTTGCGCGCATTGGCCAATACTGGCCGCCGGTGCAGGGGCGGCCTGTAATGATTGCTGCCCCAGCCCGGGTGCGAGGCATGCCGATACCATGAGAATGCGCATCAATGCGCGCGAAAGGCCAAACGTGTTCATTGGCCTGCGCCTAGCGTCCAACCCGCCAGCCGGCAATGGCAGAACCGGATCAAATCATTTGCGCCGCGCCAGTCCGATAAGGACAAGCCCACCAAGCGCCAGGAACATGCCGTTCCAGCTCCATTGCGGCACGCCGATCATGAAACTGTCCGCCGGCCAGCGAATGATGTTGAGTCCCTGCCCGATCCACAGGCCACCCATAAGGAGCATCAACACACCCAATACTTGGGCAACAATCTTCAAAGCGTTCATAGCCTTCATCCTCTCGTTTTCACATGGTATGCGCCCGATTCTGGTGAATGAACAGATAGGATCGTTGGGGGCAGGGATGGCGATTGACACACTGAACAAACACGACCCGCTTACGGATTTCGAGGCCCGCGCCTTCTCGATCCTGGGAAAGAACCGGCTGGTCTATGTCGCGGGCAACGGCCCTGCCGTCATCGTGATGACCGAAATGACAGGAATTTCGCCGCATGTTGCGCGGTTCGCCCGCTGGGTCCGCGATGCCGGTTTCACCGTCTACATGCCGCACCTGTTCGGCAAGGACGGCGCGCCTCCGGGAGGCATCGGCGGGACAATGACAATGATTGGCGGCTGCATCAGCCGCCGCTTCAAGGCGTTCGCTGCGAATGAATCGAGCCCTGAAGTGGTGTGGCTGCGTGCCTTGGCCGTCCAAGCCCATAGCGAATGCGGGGGCCCTGGGGTCGGGGCAATCGGCATGTGTTTTACCGGCAATTTCGCACTTTCCATGATGCTGGAGCCAAGCGTCATCGCCCCTGTCCTGTCACAGCCCTCGTTGCCGCTGGCCGACCCCGCCGGGATGCACATTTCTGCTCAAGAACTCGACACGGTCAGAAGCAGAATGATTGCTGAAGACCTGACCGTACTCGCCTATCGCTTCAAGGGGGACCGTTTTTGTCGCAAGGAGCGCTTCGACGCCTATGAGTCCGCACTGGGTGATCGGTTTGTGCGCCGCGAACTGGAAGACAGTGCGGCCAATCCGGATTCACCCATGAAGAATCCACACAGCGTCGTGACCTTGCATCTCATTGACGAAGAGGGCCAGCCGACCCGGGCCGCGCGTGACGAGATCCTCGATTTCTTCCGGATGCGCTTGAGCAGCTGAAGGACCCGGCCTAAGGCGAGACATTCAATCAGGAAAGGAAGTCCATGCGCCCTTCAGGACGCGCGCCCGATGAAATGCGGGCCATCACGATCGAGCCGGCCTTTACAAAACATGCCGAAGGATCATGCCTCGTCAGCTTTGGTGACACACGCGTGCTGGTAACTGCCAGCGTTGAAGAACGCGTTCCGCCGTTCCTGCGCGGCAAAGGCGAAGGCTGGGTGACGGCCGAATACGGTATGCTGCCTCGGGCAACCCATACCCGGGGGAGCAGAGAAGCTGCCAAGGGCAAGCAGTCTGGCCGCACGCAGGAAATCCAGCGGTTGATCGGCCGATCACTTCGTGCAGTTGTGGACTTGGGTGCATTGGGCGAACGCCAGATCACTCTCGATTGCGACGTTATCCAGGCCGACGGCGGGACCCGCACCGCGTCGATTTCGGGCGCATGGGTGGCACTGAGGCTCGCGGTCGACAAGCTGATTGCCGAGGGCAAGCTCGCGAACGATCCCATTTCCAGTCAGGTCGCGGCCATCAGTTGCGGGATCTACAATGGCACGCCCGTGCTTGATCTCGACTATGAAGAGGATTCGAACGCCGGGGCAGACGCCAATTTCGTGCTGCTGTCCAACGGCAATATTGCGGAAGCCCAGGCAACGGCTGAAGGCGAAACCTATGATGAGGAGGCCTTGCTGCGTCTCCTTCGCCTGGCCCGGATCGGCTGCACGTCGATCTTCGAAGCACAACTGAAGGCGGTCGGGCGTACATGAGGACACTGGAGCCGGGAAAGCTCGTCATCGCCTCGCACAATAAGGGCAAGGTGAAGGAGATTCGCGCGCTTTTGGCGCCGTTCGGGATCGAGCCGGTGTCAGCAGGCGATCTGGGCCTGCCAGAACCGGAAGAGACAGGCACAACGTTTGAACAGAATGCGCTGATCAAGGCCAGAGCCAGTGCCGAAGGCTCGGGGATTGTTGCCCTTGCAGACGACAGCGGCCTGTGCGTCGATGCACTCGGCGGCGAACCGGGTGTCTACACCGCTGACTGGGCAGAAACACCGGATGGCAGGGATTGGACACTTGCCATGCAGAAAGTCGAAGACAGGCTGAAAGCCCTTGGCCCTGATGCCGACCGGAGGGCAAGTTTCGTCTGCACGCTCGCACTTTGCTGGCCAGATGGGGAAACGGCCACCTTCGAAGGGCAGGTCTCTGGGCATCTTGTCTGGCCGCCGCGTGGCACGTTGGGCTTCGGCTATGATCCGGTCTTTGTGCCCGACGGTCAAGACAGGACGTTTGCCGAAATTCCGCCGGAAAACAAACACGCCATCAGCCACCGCGCGAAAGCGTTTAAGAAGCTGGTAAATGCGTTGTTCTGAAACAACAAATTAATCAGTCTGGAACTTTATCGTAACCCGGTTCATTTAATAGTCATACGCCGAGTCTAATATGGACGGTCAGGCGTGGGAGTTTGGACAATGTGTTCTGGGGCGGCGATTTCAATGGAGCATGGCAGGCGTTCTTTACGTCCTGCCTCTGTGGAGTTGCGTCCATGAAGGTTCGTCGTTCCAGCGCAGTGAAGATCGTCGGGGTTTCCGGCGCGATCGGCCTGCTGGCGGCCTTTACGGTTCCGTCCACCAATGGCGGCCCATCCTATGGCGTTGCGGCAGCGCGTGACATCCTCGCAATGCTTGGTGATCGTTCGCCCGGTGAACGGACACATGGCAAACTTCGCAACACGAAGGTGCCGAAGCTGCCGTATGAATTTGCAAAATCCCCCGTTCATGTCCCGGTGCCTGACAATAGCCCCGGCGAAATGGAGGCCTCTCCGCGACTCATCGCTTCGCTTGTCGAGCCGGAGACACCGTTCAGCGTAGCCCCAACTCCTACACCCGCTCCTCCCGATGCGCCGGAAACGCCCTTGCCGCCTGTCTTTACCGGCAGCAGCGGCGGCACCCCGATCTTTGTTGAAGGCGGAAGCAGCGGTGGTGGAAGCAGCGGTGGTGGAAGCAGTGGCGGCGGCAGCAGCAGCGGCGGGACGACCAGCAGCGGCGGCGATACTGGCAGCAGTGGCGGCTCGAGCACAAGCAGCGGTGGTTCCAGTACAAGTAGTGGAGGCGACTCAAGCACCAGTAGTGGCGGCTCGAGTACGAGCAGCGGTGGTTCGAGCACCAGCAGCGGTGGTTCAAGCACCAGCAGCGGCGGTTCAAGCACCAGTAGTGGCGGCTCAAGCACGAGCAGCGGTGGTTCGAGCACCAGCAGCGGCGGAAGCAGTGGCGGCGAACCTCCGCCAATCGTTCCGGAACCTGGCACCTGGTTGATGATGATGGCTGGCTTCGGGCTGGTGGGTGCTATGCTGCGCCGCCGGCGAAAGAGTGCTGAGTCTGCACGTCAGATCCCGGTTGCGCGTGCCTCCGGCACGGACGTGTGACTGGCAGAATGCGGTCACGCCGTCCGGCGAAAACGGATATTCGGGTTTTGATCCCTGTTGCGCTTTTGGTTGGCGCAGCCGTCTTTTTCCTGACTCGACCAAGCGAGCGCATTGTCCAGATTGACCTGACCCAAAGGCCTGTCGGCGCCAGAATTCCACTGGATGGCACACAGACCGTAAAGATCCAGCCGCCAACCGGCCAACCGCACGTGCAGTCTCTCCTCAATGTCCGCAAGCAGATGCGCTATGGTGAATATGTCTGGAACGAGACGGGCGTTCGTCCAGGCAGCACGTGGATCAGAGTGGACCTGAACCGGCAGATTATTTCGGTTTTTCGATCCGGAAATGAAATCGGCACCGCTGTGATCCTGTATGGCGCAGATGAAAAGCCGACCCCGACAGGACAGCTGTCGATCAAGGAAAAGCTCAGGAATCATCGGTCCAACACCTATGACGCGCCAATGCCCTATACCCTGCGGCTGACCGATGACGGTGTGGCCATACACGGCAGCGATGTACAATGGGGTGCTGCGACCCACGGCTGCATTGGCGTACCGCTGGGGTTTGCGCTCAAGGTCTTTGAACAGGTCAAAGTCGGCGATCCGGTGATGATCCTGCCCGCAGACGCCAAGTCGAAGTCGGTCTGAAAGCGACCCTCTGACTCCCTGAAAAAACCTGGCTGGCGTTCCGCCGTCCGTTTTGGTTAATAGACAGCTAAACATGAGCTGAAACCAATCAGCCATTCG
>CAYSCC010000046.1:0-8806 GCA_964429375.1 uncultured Chakrabartia sp. | reverse complement strand
CCATCCATTGGCTGAATGAGCCAATGGTCAAAATCCCACGTTTCCATGCCTTGCCAGTCGCTTCCCGGCTGCGGCCAGACAAGCTTGAGTTCATTGCCTGATCGCTGGACGACTGTGCTGCCGGCCTTCGGACTGATGCACAGCCAGTCTATTCCAGGTACGGCAGCAATCGTCCCGTTGCTTTCAACCCCAATTTCAAAGCCTCGATCATGGAGCGCATCGACAAGCGCTGTATCGAGCTGGAGCATCGGCTCCCCCCCGGTCACGACAATATAGGGCCGGCCACCGCTGACATGACCCCAACAGGCAGCCGCAGCATCTGCAAGGCTGTCCGCATCGGTGAACTTCCCCCCGCCGGTGCCATCCGTACCCACAAAGTCGGTGTCACAAAATTGGCAGACCGCGTCCATGCGGTCCTGCTCGCGCCCGCTCCAGAGGTTGCAACCCGCAAACCTCAGAAAGACTGCGCGTCTGCCGGTCTGGACGCCTTCTCCCTGCAACGTCAGGAACATTTCCTTCACTGCGAACGTCATGACGCGGCAGGATCAATCAGGCCAGCCTCAGCAAATCCCTTTGCGCGCAGCCGGCACGAGTCACAGTGCCCGCACGGGCGTTCATCCGGGGTTGGGTCGTAGCAGGACCAGCTCATGCCCGCGTCGAGGCCAAGTCTTGCAGCTTCTGCCGCAATTTGCGCCTTCGACATTGCAATGAGCGGAGTATGCACCTGGAACGCTTGCCCTTCCACACCGGCCCGTGTTGCTTCTGCGGCCATGGATTCAAACGCCGCAATGAATCCGGGCCGGCAGTCGGGATATCCGGAATAATCCAGCGCATTGACACCGATGACGAGATCTCTAGCGCCAATCGCCTCAGCCCAGCCCAGCGCCAGCGAAAGGAATATCGTATTGCGCGCAGGCACATAGGTCACCGGTATGGACCCGTCGACCCCGCTCTTGGGGACAGCGATTTCGCTGTCGGTCAGCGCCGATCCGCCGAAGGCCGTCAGATCGACGGGCAACACCACGTGGCGTTCAGCCCCAAGCGCGGCAGCAATCCGTCCTGCGGCTGCAAGTTCGATGCGATGGCGCTGGTTGTAGTCGATCGTCAGCGCAAACAGCCGGTATCCGGCTTCGCGCGCAAGGCCCAATGCAACCATGGAATCAAGGCCACCCGAAACAAGGACAATCGCGGCAGCGCCGGCAGAGGCAGGAACCATGGTCATGGGAAGTATCCGCTATCCCTCGAACAGGTGTGATACAAGCGGTCTATGAATGAACGACACGCAGAATAGCTGGTGATGGCTAAAATCGACAGTTGACGGACCCGTCGGCAAAGAGGTTTGAGAACTTGATCAGGCTGTCCCAGATGCTGATCGGCGGCGTGCGGCCGGTGATTCCTGCCAGCGATCCGAGAGCCTTTCGTCTGGCAACGCATGGAAAGAATGAAGGATGAGTTCAACGCCAACCAATCGCATTGTCGAATTCAGCCTGATGAATCCGATCACCCAAAGTGACCCGTTCGAGTTCTACGCCGCACTTCACGAGTACTGCCCGGTCTACCAAATGCCGGAAACCGGCTTCTATCTTGTGTCCCGGTATGATGACCTTCGTCAGGTTCTCAGGGACACGGACACGTTTTCAAACGGCGTGAACGTCAAGCATGGCAAGGGGCTGCAAGGTGAACTCGGAGTCCTGTATGAGGACATTATCGCGCAGCGCGGATGGGCCCATGTCCAGACCCTCCAGCGTACCGATCCGCCCGTGCATTCGCGGTATCGCAAGCTGCTGGACAGGGTGTTCACGGTCAAGCGCGTCCGCGAAATGGCTCCCTATGTGGACGAAGTGACCCATGAACTGATCGACGGCTGGATCAATGAAGGCCAATGCGAATTCAACGCGCAATTTGCGATGCCATTGCCGGGCATCATCATTGCCGAACAGCTTGGTCTGGATCGCAAGGACATCAAGACATTCAAGCGATGGTCAGATGCGCTCATTTCGCTGGCCATCCGCAGGATGACCGAGCAGGAAATCCGGGAAACCGCCGAGATAGAACTGGAAATGCAGCATTTCCTGTTCAACGTTTTCGAGGAGCGACGCAGGAATCCGACGGGAGACCTCATCTCCGCGCTTGTCCATGCGCATGGTGATGATGAAGAGCCGCTTTCCATGCACGAATTGCAGAACGTCATGCATCAGCTGATCAGCGGCGGCTTCGAAACCACCCAAAGCGCCATTGCCCATGGAATGTGGTTGCTGCTGCGATATCCGCAAACCATGCAGCGACTGCGCGATGACCCGAGCCTTATCGCGCGATTTTGTGAAGAAGCCTTGCGCTTTGAGAGCCCCGTTCAGGGTTTGGCCCGCATGACCACGCGTGACGTTGAACTTGCCGGAACTCATATTCCCAAGGGGTCCATGGTGCTCACCCGCTACGGAGCGGCAAACAGGGATCCCGCAAGATTTGAATGCCCTGCCCAGTTTGATATCGATCGTCCAAATGCAGGCGCGCATCTTGCGTTTGGGTCCGGCCCGCACTTCTGCGTGGGCGCAAGCTTGGCTCGACAGGAAATGGTCAGCGCCTTCACCGCGCTGCTCGACCGGCTCGACGATATCAGGCTCGAACGCGAACTGCCCTCGCCGGTCCACCATCCCAGCCTTTACTTCATGCCGATGAAGGAACTGCCGATCACATTTCGCAAACGGCAAGCGCGCACATAAAAAATGGGCCGCCGTTTTACGGGCGGCCCAGTAAGGCCAATGGCCTATTGGGAGGAAAGCGTGCCGTCAAAAAAGGTCAAGCACGCATTCTGGATATCACGGTTTGGTAACCAAAGCCTTAATGAAGCGCAGTGCGGGCGCCGACCTTGCAATCGCCTGTCCTGCGCGCTTCGAATTCCACGGCAAAAGGTTCCTGCCGTGCAATCCCCTGGGATTCGATCTGGATCAGCCGGGCGGTTTCAACCCTGATCGTTGTACGACCGTGCCCGGCGCCGGGACAGGTATAGTGAACTGTCGTTTCCCGAGGGGAGCTGGCGATGACAAAGCGGTTGCAAACGGCGCCGCCGTGTTCGACCTGAAGCAGCGATCGCACATCCTGAACGCACACCGACCGGCAGGCAGCACCGCCGGAGCGCGCCTTCAGGAACCATTGCCCCGGCTGGACCACGGCCAGAGCCGGCATGATCCCGGGTTGCGGATTTTGTGTGTGCCCAGGCCAGGCACACAGGGCCAACATTGCAATTGGCAATGCAACCAGACGTCTCACGTTCTTGCCCCCAAGACTCCAGCAGGGAATTTGCAGTGAGCTAAGTCTTCTAGTCATCGCTGGCCCGAACGTATTGGATAATTTCGACGATTCGGATGTACGACCGAATCACGGCAAAAATTAGCTACGTCAGGGAAATCGGAAAGGATCTCGCACAGAACTCGCATTCTACCGAGATCACTCCGGCATCGTCCGCCATGGCTTCCCGTTCCTCTTCGGGAAAGCGGAAAATCACGTCGCGGATATGGTCGATATTGCAGCGACACCCGCGGGACAGGGAGGCACCGCCAAGCACACGGACTTCACCTTCATCGTGATACAGGCGCCAGACAAGTGTTTCGAGCGGCAAGGCCGGATCTGTCAGTTCTTCCCCTCGAATGGAATGGGAAAGGATCGCCACATGGTCCCATTCGGGGTGGTCCAGCCTCGTGTGCAGCCGCTCACGCCCGTCTTCTCCTTCAGCAAGGTGCTGCACAAGCAGGCCACCCGCAATCCTGCCCTTGGCGCTCACACGAACGAGGCTGGGTATTTGTTCTGATTGGCTGAAATAGGTTTCCACCGCCTGAGCAAGTGACTCCCCTTCCAGCGGAACAATCCCCTGATAGCGCTCCCCGGAAACAGCCTGATCAAATGTGATCGCCAGATAACCCTTACCGAAGAGACCAAAGAGCGTCGGATCGGCTGGCCCTTCGGCCAGGCGGTCCGCATCATGTTTCACATAGCCACGCAATTCGCCGCCACGATAATCGCAAACGAGCAGGCTCACCGGGCCGCCCTGTGTTTGCGCCTGCATCGTCAGTTGGCCCCCTGCATCCTTGAGCATGGCTCCCAGAAGTGCCGTGATGGTCAGCGCCTCAATGAGCAGCCGTTCGATGACCGGGGGATACCCATGCGCCGAAAGGATCGTGTCCAGAACGGGCCCCAGCCGGACAAACCGGCCGCGGGCATTGCGTTCATTCAGGATGAAACCCAGCGCCCGGTCAATATCGTCACCGCTCACCCGAGCAGCCCGAAACACCAGAGAAGGATCGACTTCTGGGCATGAATGCGATTTTCCGCTTCATCCCAGATGAGCGACTGGGGGCCATCCAGCACCGCGTCCGTCGCTTCCTCTCCGCGATGGGCGGGGAGGCAATGAAGAAACGACGCGCCCGGGTTTGCAGCCGCCATAAGCGCTTCATTGACCTGGAAGGGTGCCATGGCCGCAAGCTTGTTGTGCACATGCTCCTGACCCATGGAAACCCACGTATCCGTCACGACCACGTCAGCCCCTTTGACAGCGTCCGATGCATTGCGAAATACCGAGATATCCGCACCGGCCTGGCGGGCCATCGCCACAAAGGCAGGGTCCGGGTCATAGCCTTGGGGACAGCCCACGCGAACATTGAACTTCAGCAGGCCTGCCGCTTCTATGATGGACGACAGCACATTGTTCCCATCCCCCAGCCAAGCGACGGTCAAGCCGGGCAAGGCCCTGCCATGCTCAAGCAGTGTCAGCAGGTCGGCCACGATCTGGCACGGGTGCGAAAGGTCGGTCAGCCCATTGATGACAGGCACGCTGGCAAAGCGGGCCATGTCCTCAATCTTGCCATGTTCATCAGTGCGCACCACGATTGCATCGACCATACGCGAAAGGACCCGCGCAGTATCGGCAACGGATTCGCCGCGTCCCAGCTGCATCTGGCCTGCCGCCATGAACATGGCATTGCCGCCAAGCTGCCTCATGGCCATATCGAAGGAAACACGCGTCCTGGTCGAGTTCTTCTCGAAGATCATCGCGAGCGTATGATCCGTCAGCGGTGCATCTGGATCAGCCTTGCCCTTCGGCCAGCCCTTCCGCGCGGCTTTACGGTCCAGCGCGTCGGCAAGGATGGCCGCCAGCCCGTCTGCGCCTGCATCGGACAGGCTCAGGAAATGGCGGATCATGCCGCTTGCGGGATCTGATAGTCCCGCGCGCCGGCGGACAGCCGCTCGATGCATTCTGCAATATGGTGTTCTTCGATGACCAGAGGCGGCAGTACACGGAAGACATTTTCCCCGGCTGCCACCGTCAGCAAGCCGTGATTGTCGCGCAGATGGGCCACGAAATCGCGCGATACAGCCGGTTCCTTCATCTTGATTCCAAGCATCAGCCCCTTGCCGCGGATTTCCTCGAACAGGTGATCGTGGTTCGGCAAGAGCTGCTCGAAGGCCTGGCGCAATCGCTCGCCCATCTTGGTCACATGGTCGAAAAAGCCCGGTTCCAGCATCACGTCCAGAATGGCCTGGCCAGCGGCCATGGCAAGCGGATTGCCGCCATAGGTCGAGCCATGCGTGCCAATGACCATGCCCTTGGCAGCTTCTTCTGTCGCCAGGCAGGCGCCGAGCGGAAAGCCGCCGCCGATGCCCTTGGCTGCGGTCATGATGTCTGGCGTTATGCCATAGTGTTCATAGGCGAAAAACTTGCCCGTCCGGCCATAACCGCACTGGATCTCGTCGAGAATCAGCAGCAGGCCATGGTCATCGCAGGCCTTGCGCAGACCCTGGATGAACTCCATTGAACCTGCGGTCATGCCGCCTTCACCCTGGACTGTTTCGACCAGGAATCCGGCAGTTTCATCATCGATCTTCGCCAGCGCGCCTTCAAGATCGTTGAACTTCGCATAATCGAAGCCTGGCAACAGTGGTTCAAATCCATCGCGCATCTTTGGCTGATCCGTGGCGCTGATCGCACCGATGGAGCGACCATGGAATGCGTTCTTGAAGGTGATCAGCTTGTGCCGCTGCGGATTGCCGTTGACATAGTGATAGCGCCGCGCGGTCTTGATCGCACATTCGATCGCTTCCACCCCGGAATTGGTGAAAAAAACCGTGTCGGCAAAACAATTGTCGATGATGCGTTGGGCAAGAGCCTCTCCCTGCGGCGAACCATAGAGATTGGATACATGCATCAGGGTTGCCGCCTGATCCTGGATCGCCTTGGTCAGATGGGGATGGCCATGGCCCAAGGCGTTGACAGCAATACCCGCCGCAAAATCGAGGTAGCGTTCACCGCGTTCGCCAATCAGATAGCATCCTTCGCCTCGCACCGGACGCACTCCGCACCGCGGATAGACGGGCATGAGCGGAGTGATGGTCATCGCAAAGGGTCCTTTCTGAATCGTCCAAAACGCAAAAAGGTGGCCGGACAGGCCACCTTGATGCGAAAGAGGCTTATACCGGCCCAAAGTGTAGCGGACAACCCCCGCCTAGTTCTTCAGTTTCCAGCCAGTTCTGAGAAGGGAGTAGCAGGTGATTCCCAGGGCAAGATTGATGGCGACCAGCAGCACTGTTCCTGTCAGAAGCGGAATGTCCGACGCGCCGATAAAGCCATAGCGGAATCCGGAAATCGCATAGTGGAACGGATTGGCGTGGCTGATCATGGCAAAGGTGGGTGAAAGACTGTCGACCGAATAAAAGGTTCCCGAAAGCAGCGAAAGCGGAGCGACGACGAAGTTTCCAATGGCTGCGGCATGATCAAATTTTTCTGCCCAGATCGACGTCAACACGCCCATCAGCGCCAGCATCGCGGAACCGAGCAGCCCGAACCAGGCCACGGCCCACAGATGTTTCGGCATGATGTGAACGCCAGGCCAAAGCAGCATGGCGGCCCAGATCGTCACGCCGACCATCAAGGCTCGAGTCACAGCACCAGCCGTCAGTCCGGCGAGCAGTTCGGCGGAAGAGAGCGGCGGCATCAGATAATCGACGATGGTCCCCTGCACCTTGCCGACCAGCAGCGAAAAGCTCGAATTGGCGAACGCATTCTGCATCATGCCCATCACGATCAGGCCCGGCGCGAGAAAATCTGCAAACGGGGCGCCCAGAACTTCACGGCCTGCCCGCCCCGCCGAAACGGTGAAGATAACGAGGTACAGCAGTGTCGTCAGCGCCGGGGCCCAGATTGTCTGAAGGTGGACCTTGAAAAAACGCCGCACTTCCTTGATATAGAGCGTCTTAAGGCCGCCCCAGTTGACCCGTTTGATCACGGGAACGCCGGGTTCGCCAACAATACCGATTTCGGACTCGCTGTTCATCGCGTCATCGCCTATCGGCACAAGGCGCGCGCTGCAAGTGCGAGATGAGGAATAGCAAGGGTAACGCATGTCCTGGACGGAAGAACGCATCGAAAAGCTGAAATCGATGTGGGAAAAGGGAATGACCGCGAGCCAGATCGCGGATGAACTTGGCGGCGTCAGCCGCAATGCCGTGATTGGCAAGGCACACAGGCTGGACCTTCAGTCGCGCCCCTCTCCCGTGAAGGGCGCCGAGGGAGACAGCGCCCGGGCCGAACCGCGCAAGGCTGCTGCCAAGCCAAAGCCGGCGCCTGCCGAAACCGTTCAGCGCGCAGCTGCGCCAGCACCGCGCGCGCCGGCGCCCGTCAATGCGCCCCAGCCTATCCCGACACAGCCGCATGCGCCCACCGGCGCCCAGTTGCGCTCCATCGGACCGGGTGGCTTCCTGCGTCAGGGTCCGGGCGATCAGGCTCCCCCGGCAACGCCAGCTCCGCCACGCAGGCTGGTACCCGCAAAAATCGCGCCCGAATATGCCGACAAGACGGGCCTGCTCGATCTCAGCGACAAGATCTGCATATGGCCGATTGGGCACCCGGGCGAACCCGATTTCCATTTCTGTGGCGAAAAGGTGAATCCGGGCTTCCCCTATTGCGTCCAGCATTGCGGGCACTCCTATCAGGCGCAGATGCCACGTAGGGACCGCAGGCCGCCGCCGCCCTTGCCTTTCGGCGGACCCCGCGTGCGCTGACTGGACTGCGCCCCCACACAGGGGAGTATTGCATCCGGGACTGGCCTTTTGCGGTATCTGGGCATAGCATCCAGACCGATAGGGGGCGTGTATGACGAATATTCTTGCCATCAATGCCGGTCTTCTGGTCGTCGTGATTCTTGGTCTGTGGGCCGTTTCACTTCGCATTCGCGATGTCAGCTTCATCGACAGCTTTTGGCCGCTAGGCATGGTTATGCTCGCCGGCTCGACCTTTCTCCAGGCAAGCGATGGCGCACCGGCACGCAAGACTCTGATACTGGCGCTGACGGCCATATGGGGTCTGCGCCTGTCCATCCATCTTTTCACACGCTGGCGCGCGGAAGGCGAAGACCCTCGCTACAAGCGGATCCTTGGCAGCGCGATGGACAAGAAAGGATGGTCCTTCGCCAAGGCGTCACTCCTGCTCGTCTTTGCGATGCAGGCCCCTTTGCTCTTTATTGTCTGCCTGCCAGCACAACTGGGGCAACTGGCGGCAGACCCCGCCGCGACAGGCTGGCTGGCTTTTGCCGGAAAATGTCTCGCCTTGATCGGGATCGGATTCGAAACGATTGGCGACTGGCAGCTTCGGCGTTTCCGCGAAGACCCGACCAACGCCGGACAGGTGCTTGATACCGGGCTTTGGCGCTACACCCGCCATCCGAATTATTTCGGCGATGTCTGTGTCTGGTGGGGTCTTTGGCTCATTGCTGCGGAGACGACCATCGGGCTTTGGTCGGTTGCCGGACCCTTGCTGCTG
>CAYSCC010000045.1:0-9246 GCA_964429375.1 uncultured Chakrabartia sp. | reverse complement strand
ATCACATGCGCCATGGCTGTCAGAACCGCGACATTGGTACCGGGCTGCAAAGGCAAATGGACGGCGGCCTCGATATGCGGCGAGCGGACAAGGTCGATCCGGCGCGGGTCAATCACGATCAGCTTCGCGCCCTGACGCAAGCGGCGCTTCATGCGGCTGGCAAAGACCGGATGGGCGTCAGTCGGGTTGGCGCCAATGACCAGGATCACATCGCTGTCCATCACGCTGTCAAAGTCCTGGGTGCCGGCGCTCGTGCCAAAGGTGGTCTTGAGGCCATAGCCCGTTGGCGAATGACAAACCCGCGCGCAGGTATCGACATTGTTGGATCCAAAACCCGCACGCACCAGCTTCTGGACCAGAAACGTCTCTTCATTGGTGCAGCGGCTCGACGTGATCCCGCCCAGCGCCCGCGGTCCGTGCTTCGCCTTGATGTCCGCAAGCCTGCTGGCCGTGAACGACAAGGCCTCATCCCAACTGACGACCCGCCAGGGGTCCTGCACGCTGTCGCGGATCATGGGATCCAGAATGCGATCCTTGTGGTTGGCATAGCCCCAGGCAAAGCGGCCTTTGACGCATGAATGGCCGCGATTGGCCTTGCCGTCCTTCCAGGGAACCATACGGACAAGCTGTTCGCCGCGCATTTCGGCACGGAATGTGCAGCCAACGCCGCAATAGGCACAGGTCGTGACCACGGCGCGTTCCGGCTTGCCGATGTCCTTCACCGCCTTTTCCTGCAAGGTCGCTGTCGGGCAGGCCTGGACACAGGCTCCACAGCTAACGCATTCAGAAGACAGAAAATTGTCGCCGGACTGGCCGGCACTGATCTTGCTGGCAAATCCCCGGCCATTCATTGTCAGCGCAAATGTTCCCTGCACTTCGTCGCATGCCCGCACGCAGCGGGAGCAGGCAATGCATTTCGACGGATCAAAATCGAAATAGGGATTGGACGCGTCGGCATCGAGGCCAAGATGGTTTGCGCCCTCATAGCCATATCTCACATCGCGCAAGCCGACTTGGGCAGCCGTATCCTGCAGTTCACAATCATTGTTGGCGGAACAGGTCAGGCAATCGAGTGGATGATCGGAGATATAGAGCTCCATCACGCCACGGCGCAGTTTTTGGAGGCGTGGCGTCTGCGTGTGGACAACCATCCCTTCGGCAACAGGCGTGGTGCAACTGGCAGGCGTACCGCGCATGCCGTCTACTTCGACAAGGCACATCCGGCACGACCCGAAGGCCTTGACACTGTCCGTTGCGCATAGCTTCGGGATCGAGCCGCCAATCACCGCTGCAGCACGCATCACGCTCGTACCGACGGGCACCGTCACGGCCCGCCCATCAATCCTGAGCGTTACGACGGCGTCTTGACGGCTTTCAGGCGTACCGAAGTCTTTCTGGGGTTCATAGCCCATTGGCTGTCTCCATTGCTGGGCCTGAGACCCACAACATTGAATCGTCCCGTGCCACCACGGCAAGCGCCAGACCCGCTGCCTGCGCACGCCGGACAGCAAGGTCGGTTGGAGCCGAAATGGCCACCAGAAGCGGGCAGCAGGCGCGCACCGCCTTTTCCACGAGTTCGAAAGAAGCTCTTGATGTGACAAGCAAGAAGCCGTCTGCCGGGTTCATGTCCGAGCGTGCGAGCCAGCCAATCACCTTGTCCAGCGCATTGTGCCGACCGACATCCTCACGCAGGACAACCAGGCTCCCTTCGCGATCACAGAAGGCAGCAGCATGGGTTGCTGCGGTTTCCTGACCAAGTTGCTGCACGTCGCGCAGCATCGTCAGGCCGCGAAGGATGACTTCGGGTCGAACTGGAACCGAATGCGGGAGCGGCGGGAGCGACCGCAACGCCGCCTCGACACTCTCAATTCCACAGATGCCGCAACTGCTGTCTCCCATCCGGTGGCGGGCACGCGCCATAATCGGCTCGACACAATGAGCCGGAAGCGAAACGCGCGCGACATACCCGTCATCCGAGTCCAGAGGGTGAAGTGAAATCGGTCCGATTTCGCTTGCCTCGGCCAATCCTTCTGAAAGCAGGAAGCCCGTCACAAAGTCTTCCAAATAGGTCGGTGTCGCCATCATCACAGCATAGGTGATGCCGTTGATCTCGATCGCCACCGGGGCCTCGACCGGAATAGAACGCTGCTCATCCTGCGTCTGCGCCACATATGCGCTCCGGCGAACGGAAATGAGGCGTGATGCCGCCATCACTGGCCAAAATCCTCCGGCCAATGCTTCAGCGCCGACCGAACCGGATAAGGCGTAAAGCCGCCCAGTGCGCATAGCGAACCAAATTGCATTGTTTCGCAAAGGTCTTCCAGAAGTGCGAGCTCGTCTGCGCGGGCGCGGCCGGACTTGTGGGCATTATGCATTTGCGGAAGTCGCTCAACTGTATCAGCGCTGTCCTTTCCGCCCATACGGATCCGGTCGATCAGCTCGACACCGCGCGTGGACCCGATCCTGCACGGTGTGCACTTCCCGCAACTCTCGGCCGCGCAGAATTCAAAGGCAAAACGAGCCATTGCGCCCATGTCAGCCGTGTCGTCAAACACGGTAATTCCGCCGTGCCCGATCAAGGCGTCAGCGACAGTATAAGCCTCATAGTCGAACGGAAGATCGAACTGGTCAGGATGAATATAAGCCCCCAAAGGGCCCCCGACCTGCACTGCTTTGACCGGCCGCCCAGACGCAGTCCCGCCGCCGATGTCATAGACAAGTTCATTCAGCGTGATCCCGAACGCAGTTTCAAAAAGGCCGCCATTCTTGATGTTTCCTGCAAGCTGGATCGGCATTGTGCCCTTGGATCGGTCGATGCCGAGCTGCGCATAGTAGTTGGCACCGCCTTCACTCAGGATGTGGGGCACGGCGGCAAGTGTGAGGACATTATTCACCACAGTCGGGCACCCGAAAAGGCCTTCCAGAGCAGGAAGTGGTGGCTTTGCCCGGACCTCTCCTCGCTTTCCTTCAAGCGAGTTCAGGAGCGAGGTTTCTTCTCCACACACATAGGCGCCAGCACCAACCCGCACTTCCAGGATGAAAGGCGAGACAATTTCGGCAGACAGCGCTACAGCCCGATTCAGTTTCGAAATCGCATCCGGGTATTCGCTTCGGACATAAATGAACCCTTGGCCGGCTCCCGTCGCATGGCCAGCAATCGCCATACCCTCGATCAACTGGAACGGGTCACCTTCCATGATCATCCGGTCGGCAAAGGTTCCGCTGTCGCCCTCGTCTGCGTTGCACACGATGAACTTGGCGTCCCCCGATGCTTCAAGCACGGTCTTCCACTTGATGCCTGCCGGAAAACCCGCGCCCCCTCGCCCGCGCAGCCCCGATGCCGTTACCTCCGCAACCACCTGCGACGGTGACAGCGATCGCGCCCGAGAAAGTCCGGTCCAACCGCCAGTCGCCGTATAATCATCAAGGCTCAGTGGTCGCGTTCGTCCGGCGCGCGCAAAGGTCAGCCGTTCCTGACGCGCGAGGAATGGATGGTCTGAAATACGTCCGATCGACTTGGCAGAGGCGCCCGCAAGAATGTCCGAAACATCACTTGTGTCAGCCGGCCCAAATCCGATGCCTTCGATCTCAACCAGAGGTTCGAGCCAATGCATGCCGTAGCTGGATACCCGGTCAACCGTGCAGCCTGCGGCTTCAAATGCGGAGGCAAGCTCATCCGCACCGCACGCCCGGGCGATCGCATCGTCGCTGATCCGCACACGGGTCATGCTGATCGCACCAAATCGAGGAGTGATGCTTCATCGAGTCTGCTGTGCAGCCTGTCGCCGGTTCGAGCATTGGGCCCAACGCTGCACAAGCCAAGACAGTATACGGCCTTCAGATTTACCCGCTCCCCGGCCTCAGTCTCAGCTGCGGCAACCAAGCGTTCGACGCCGCGAGCCCTGCAGGCTTCTGCACGACAAAGTTCGACAACCGGCCTGGGATCATAGGCCGGTCGAAAATCATGGTAGAAACTGACAACCCCGTGGACTTCGGCACGGCTAAGATTGAGTGCTTTTGCAACCGCCGCTTCCGCATCGGCATCAATACAACCGAAAGCTGCCTGGATGTCGTGCAACATGGGCAGCAAAGCACCCTTGCGCACGGCATGGGCGTCAATGATTTCGGCAAGGCGTTCCTTTTGCATGACCGATCCTGACCCGATAACAGCTCTACGTCAAATCGATTTAGCTGAAGTTTGATAGATAATTCCTATTACGGTTTCCTGTTTTCAAGCTGCTGAGCCACCTTGAGTCCGAGCCTTGCCATCGTTCCCAAAGGATCCCGATTGATGACGACCAGGCCAATGCGGCGCGTTTCAGCTTCCGTGATGAACTTGATGAAACGACACCATTCAAGCCCGACCATCAAACGTGCATAGGCATCGGGAACAATCGTGACAAAATCGCCGGATTGAACAAGGGACAATGTCGTCAAGTGACTGTCTGCAATCGCGCGCGGACTGACGGAAAGCCCCCGGTTCGCGAATTCCCGATCGAGAATGCGACGGTACTGCATACCCTGATGGAGCAGGCACAGCGGCTGGGAAGCAGCCTCTGCCCAGCTGATGCCCTTTATGTCATCAAAACTGCCGCCTTTGCGCGCGACAAAAAGATACTGTTCGTGATGAAGAGGAACACTCAGGACATTCGCTGGTGGCTCGTCATCCAGATAGGTCATGCCTGCATCGCACTCATTGGCCTGCAACCCGCGCTCAATGTCCCGCGACGTACCGGTCTGGACAGCCAGATTGACCCCTGCGTGAGTCCTCAGGAGAGCCTGGCCAAATGGACCGATGAGCGGTAGCGCTGCCGGAATTGCTGAAAGTCTGAACTCGCCTGCAGGGCTCCGTTCACTGGCTTCGGCCGCCTGCCCCAAGCCACGAACAGCCCCAAGTGCCTGCTCCGCCCAAGGCAGTATTGCCTCGCCATGTTCTGTGAGCGCAATAAACCGGCGATCGCGCTCGACGAGGCGCTTTCCCAGCTCCAACTCCAACGCGGCAAGCCCCGCTGAAAGCGTTGGCTGGCTGACTCCGCACAGGTTTGCGGCTTGAGCAAAATGCCTATGCTGCGCGAGCGCGACGAAATAGCGCAGGTGTTGAAGTTGCATGCAAATCACTCTGTTGAGAGGAATCGCCTATCACGGCGACGGGCGCTTGACCAGTTTGCCACTTGAAAGGGCCGCCGACATTCCGTCCTTGCATGCCCATTCCAACTGCGCCAGCTCAACCGACCGTTGGCTTCATCACAATTATTCATGCAACAATGATTTTTTTCTAATCGTGCAACTTTGAAATTTCCCCCATCGTTCAAAAGCGCCAAAAATCCAAGAATAGGCCGACCGTGGGGGTTTTGCATTCAAGGCGTTACGAAGACGGTCTTTTGGAACCAGTCAGGGGAGGTTACGTTGAAAACAAGATTGAAAATTTCGACAGCAATTCTGTCGATTGCAACGATGTGTGCAGGTGCAACACCTGTATTCGCGCAGTCGTCAGACGCGGCGGAAGCGAATGATGCCGCAGTTGCGGATATCATCGTTACGGCGACGCGCCGCGAAGAATCGCTGAACAAGATCCCACTCGCCATTCAGGCGTTGAGCGGAGACTCTCTCTCTGATCTCAATGTTACGAAATTCGACAAGCTCATCGAATACCTGCCGAATGTCCGTTCGGCTTCTCGCGGACCGGGCGCTTCGTCCATCTACATCCGCGGCCTGTCAACAGACACGCCAGGCTTGCAGATCGCTGGTACTGCGGGCGCCCAGCCGACTGTGGCACTCTATGTGAATGATGCTCCTGCATCGCTGGTTGGCCGCAATCTGGATCTCTACACGGTCGACTTGCAGCGCGTGGAAGTTCTGGCCGGTCCGCAAGGCACCCTGTTTGGCGCGAGCGCCATGGGCGGCGCCGTGCGCTACATCACCAACAAGCCAGACCTCTCCGAATTTCATGCAGGCTTCAATGCCAGCTATGCGTTTACCAAGAGCGGCGATGAAAGCGTTGCGGGCGATGCATTCATCAATGTGCCGATCGTCAAGGACAAGCTGGCACTGCGCGCAGTCATCTATGCCGATCAGCAGGGTGGATACATTGATAACGTCGCCGGCACTTTCCAGATGCCGTTCGATGGTCATGTGGGCCAGGCCGGTCGCCTGCCTGAGGGTAACCCGCTACTCGTCATGCGGGCTATCCAATCGTGTCAGGCAACCGCGACAACCGTCGTCGCAAACTGCGATGGCAGCCTTTACACGCCACCAACGCGCCAGACGATCAACAACGACCGGTTCGTTGAAAAGAACTACAACGATGCGACCTATCGCGGCGGCCGCATTGCCCTGACCTACAAGATGAACGATGATTGGTCGATTGACCTGATGCACCTGCGGCAACAGCTCGATACCGATGGCGTGTTCGACTATGAACCCAGCGTCGGCGATCTCAAGGTGACCAAGTTCGACAAGAACACCCTTGATGACAAGGTCGATCTGTCGACTCTCACAATCAACGGCCGGCTCGGTTTTCTGGACATGATCTATACCGGGTCATATCTGCACCACCGGGCCACCCAATATGCCGACTATGCCGGTTATTCGAACATCGGCCTGTATATGCCGTTCTACGAGTGCGATCGCGGCGTCTATTATACGGCGGCCTACAACGGGAATATTGGCAATACCTGCTATACGCCCAACAAGAGCTACAAGGTCCGCAACGAAACCAAGCGGTTCACGCAGGAATTCCGTGTCACCACGCCGGCAGACAAGCCGTTGCGCGGAACTTTCGGCCTGTTTTATGATAACAACAAGCTGTTCGACAATACGGATTGGTCATACCTCCAGACCGCTGCCGGCTTCATCTATCCGCGGCGTCCGGACCCTGTGGTGAACGCACACGACACCAGCGTTCGCCCGATCAATGTTGGCTTCTTCAATGACGTCCAGCGCAAGGACAAGCAGTTTGCGGCCTATGGCGAAGCGTCCTTTGACGTGATCCCGGAAAAGCTGACCATCACTGGCGGCCTGCGCTACTATAACGAAAAAGCGTACATCAACGGGTCTTCTGCGACCAGTTTCTGCGGCAATTCCCGCGGCATCTATAACCCGGCCACCGGAACATACTCGCCGTCGGCAACACCACCGCAGTTTTATTGCGTCAGCGCCAATTTGAACCAGCTTTATGCGGGAATTTCGCCGGCGAAATATTCCGGCGTCCTCAAAAAGGCCAATGTGACCTATCGCTTCGGTGAAGGTTCGCTGGTGTATGCAACATTCTCTGACGGCTTCCGTCCGGGTGGTTTCAACCGTCGGCCGTGTCGCATTGGCAGCGCAATCTGCCCGACAGCTGCCGATTTTGCGCGGCTGGGACGCTATGTGCCTGACAAGGTGCAAAACTATGAACTCGGTGGCAAGTTCGCGCTATTCGATCGGAGAATGCAGCTCAACCTCGCTGCGTACATGATCGACTGGAAGAACATTCAGATCACGTTGTTCGACCAGAACATTTCCAACCAGACCTTCACGACCAACCTGGTTGATGCGCGCATCAAGGGCATCGAAGGTGATCTGACCTGGCGTGCGTCTCCGGAAATCACGCTCAACAGCGCCTTCTCGTTCAATGACTCGGAATTGAGAAAGTATCGGAAGAACACCACGGTGCTTCTGCCGCTGGGCTCGCCACTTGCGCTTAGCCCCAAGTTCCAGTTCAACGCTCGTCTGAGCTGGGAGAAGGAGCTGTCATCCGGCTTGCGGCCGTTTGCACAGGTCGCTTTCCACCATGTCGGCAAGAGCATTTCGGATATCGTTGACAACGTCAGCATCCGTTACCAGTCGTTCAACCCCACGCTGGGCTATGCCGGCTCAATTCCGGTCACGTACAATGGTGTTACGGTTCGTCCGGGTGACATCATCAAGCCGTTGCCCGTGTCGCAAAAGCTTGATTCCTATAACACGATTGGCGCGTCCTTCGGTGTTTCGAAGGACGAATGGCGGATTGAAGTCTTCGGCGACAACATCACAGATGAACGTCCGGAGCTTTACAAGAGCGCAAACGACGGTGAAATTCGGACCACCACGTCACGGCCGCGTACTTTTGGCCTGCGCTTCTCCTACAAGATCTGAACAAGGGGGACGGGTGCCGCAGAAATGCGGCACCCATTTTTTTGCATTTATGTTTGCGTAGGCTGCCAATCTTGGACCAATATTCCCGCAAAGATCAGGCATCATTCCGGGAGAGGTCATGACCACGCAGGCCGCAGTCAGCGCCGAAGAGCCGGAAGACAGCCTGCGCGAGGCGCGTACCCGACTGCAGCAGGGACAGTTCGATCAGGCCGCCGAAGCTTGTCTCTCTGTGCTCGCGGGGATCCCGCAGCATCAGGAAGCCCTTTATACACTGGCCGTAGCGCAACGCTTTGGTGGCAAGCCGCTTGCCGCACTCACAACATTGGCAACCTTGATCGATGCTTTTCCAAGCTATGGGCGGGCATGGCAAGAGCAAGGACATTGCCTGCGCTCACTCGGTCGACCTGAAGAGGCCTTTGCCGCCTATCAGGCTGCGGTCACGCACAATGGCGCTCTCCCAGCCAGTTGGCGAATGCTTGGCGAACTGCATCAGGCTGCAGGGAGGCTCGCGCAGGCGGAGTTTGCACGGTCTCAAGCGGACTATCTGTCGAGTCTGCCGCCCGAACTGCAAACGGTTGCCAGCCTCCTCCAGGAAGGCAGGGTTGCCAAGGCGGAAAAGATTTGCCGCGCCTTTCTCCAGAGCAATGGTCACCACGTTGAAGCGATGCGTTTGCTTGCCGAAATCGGAACGCGCTTCAACGCCTTTGATGAAGCGGAGTTTCTGCTTGAATCCTGCAAGGTGCTCGAACCTGATAATGTCAGCGCGCACTATGATTATGCAAAGCTCCTGAGGAAACGGCACAAGTTTGAACAGGCCCTCGCCGAGGCGCGCGAGCTGCGCCAGAAGGAGCCCGGCAATCCCGAGTTCGAGATGCTCTATGCCAACGAAAATCTGGCAGTCGGCAATTTTGATGAAGCCATGGAGACTTACGAGAGCCTGATACAGGCCCTTCCCGGCAACCCCGGCGTGAGCCTGACCCATGGGCACGCGTTGAAGACTGTGGGCCGCCAGGATGAGGCCATCGCAGCGTACCGCCGGGCCTATCAAATCAAGCCAGATTTGGGCGACGCGTTCTGGAGCCTCGCCAATCTCAAGACATACAAATTCACCGACGCTGAACTGCACCAGAT
>CAYSCC010000044.1:0-9302 GCA_964429375.1 uncultured Chakrabartia sp. | reverse complement strand
CGCGATTACCTTATGGGGAGTTGAACCGAGATTGCCCACACCGGCGCGCGTGCCTAAAATGGCCATGGTTGGGGGGGGGACTCGGCGATGGCGGATACCAGCAGCTGTTTTACGTGGACCTGCGGAGAGATCGTTTCTGGACACGTAGACACGTGCCCAAAGTGTGGCGGGCGCATGCGCTCATCGCGAACCGTGCAGCGATTGGGCTGGCTCCTTCTGCTGGCCGGCGTGGCTATCGCGGGTATGATGAGCATGATCATCCTGTCCCTGTTGCCCGCATTTGTGTCCATTCAGGGGATCCAGAACACGACACGCTTCAACGGAACGCCGGAACAGGCACGACAGATCATGAGCTTGCTCTTCATTGTCCTGGCATTCGGAATTGCCGGGATCCTGAATGGCCTGATCCAGATCGTTTCAGGGCGACGGAGTCGCGCGGCGTTGTTGCTGTCCTTCGGGCTGGCCGCGCTGGCCGCCGTATCGGCTTATGCCACGGTCACGAGTCTTTAGGTTCCCCAAGGAGTCAATGGCCAGCCTTCTCCCCGTCGATCCAGTCCATCACCTGCCGTTCCAGAACTTCGAGCGGAACTGCCCCTTGGCCTAACACTGCATCATGAAATCGTCGCAAGTCGAATGCCGCCCCCAAGACAGCTTCGGCGCGCGCCCTGAGTTCCCGAATCTTCAATTCGCCAAGTTTGTACCCCAGCGCCTGGCCTGGCCAACTGATGTACCGATTCACCTCCGCCTCGATATTGGCATCCGATAGGGCACTGTTGTCTCGCATGAATGCGACAGCTTGTGCCTTCGTCCATCCCTTCGCATGCATGCCGGTGTCGACCACGAGCCGGCAGGCGCGCCACATCTCGTAAGAGAGCCGGCCCATGTTCTTTTCAGGCGTGTCATAAAGACCCATCTCGATGCCCAGATGCTCGGAATAAAGGCCCCAGCCCTCGACGAATGCCGTGAACCCTCCGGCATATTTGCGAAATCCGGGGAGTGGCAACTCCTGCTGCAACGCAATCTGGTTATGATGACCGGGCACTGCTTCGTGTGCGGTCAGGGCTGGCAGCTCCCACAAGGGTCGTTGCGACAGCTTTGAGGTGTTCACATAATAGTTTCCCGCAATCCCGCTTTCGGGAGACCCGCCATTGTAATAGGCAGTTGTCGTCGTCTCGGCTGTTTCCTTCGGGATTTCTCGCACGCCATAGGGAAGTCGGGGCAGCTTGCCGAAATAGTTCGGCATTTTTCCGTCGATCTGCTTTGCCACGCGTGAGGCAGCTGCCAGCAATTCTTCAGGGCTTTTGGCAAAATAGGCCGGATCGGTTCTCAGCTTTTCAATGAATGCTTCCCTGCTCGGATAGCCGGCGGCAGTCGCGACCTTGACCATTTCTGCCCTGATCCTGGCAACTTCCGAAAGCCCGATGGCATGAATCTGTTCGGGCGAAAGGTTCGTTGTCGTATGGGATCGCGCCTGGAAGGCGTACCATGCAGCGCCTCCCGGCATCGCGGATGCACCAACCGTCTTGCGACATTTGGGCTTGTATTCCTTGAGGTAGAAGGTCGCGAACTTGCCATACTCGGGCCCCACAACGTCCCTGATCAACGCGATTGCCTGATCCTTCAGCGCGGCCCAATCGGCTTCGCTTACATCCTGCGGCCGCTGCCGCTTGAATGGACCAAAGAAGCGGGTTTCTTCCGGCATGCCAGCAACAGCGCCCGTGATCGTGTTTTCAAAGCCAGCCATGGCATCGCAGGGCTGCACAAATCCCTTCGCGATTGCTTGCCGCGAAACGGAGATCGCATCGCCATTGAGTTTTGGGTATGCCGCAAGCCGTTTCAGATAGCTTTCGTAATTGGCGCGCGTTCGGAACGGCAAATCATCCGCCATTCCCGCAAATCCCTGATGCCAGGAATAATAGGTCGTGAACAGGATCATCCGCTCGCCATAACGATTTCCTTCAACCTGATCCGAAAGCAGCCGCGCCAAGACACCCTTGTTCGTCCGATCGGCAGCAGAGAGATTCTGGTCCGGGATTGCATTCAGCCGATCCAGGAATGACTGGGCATCCTTGGCCTGACGATCTTGTTCGGCCAGGCTCAGGTCGCCGAGTTTGTCGTCATAATCATGCACGCCAAGTATGGTTGCCTGAACCGGATTGGTCGACAGCCACCATTTCCAATGATCGGCAATCACCGATTGCAGATCGTCCGCAGGCGCGGCATGCGCCGTTGTTGCGAACAGCGCCGCCGCAAGAGGCATAGCCCCAAAAATTCGTTTGAACATCTCGATCCTCCCGGAATGCTGCCAAGGCTGGCACAACCGGGCCGGGCCAGCAAATGAAAATGGCCGGAACGGGACGAAGGAAACTTTCGTCTCGTCCCGGCCAGTCTTGCCGGCGGGAGATGGACCGAACGGCAATCTGATCAGGCGGGCTCCACGGCAAGCGCCTTGCGATCGGAAACCGGGCGAGTCACGCGATCATAGGTTGCGACATAGTCGGGATGCTCGGTTCCCATCACCTTGTCCCACCAGGTAAAATAGAATCCGTAATTATGGTTGAAGCTTCCCGCATGATGAAGATCATGATGGGTGGTCGTGCTGATCCACTTGAGGACAGGGTGGCTCGCCCAGCCACGCGCATGAAGCTCCAAGCCTGCATGCCCCATGCAATTGCGCACAATCATGATCAACAGGAACACAAAGATCACAACACCGGGGGTTGGCACGAAATACTGCCAGAGCGGCACGAAAAGCGCCATGACAACGGCTTCAGGAACCGCAAAGCTATAGGCCGCCCAAGGCGTCGGCGTGATCGTGCGATGGTGGAAGCGATGGAAATGCTTGAACCGTCGCGGATGGTGCATCGCCCGGTGGCACCAATAGAAATAGGCATCATGGCCGACAATGATTGCAACGAGCACCAGCAGGTTTCCGGCAAATCCAAAGTTGCCATCCATTTTGCGCAGCACTCCGTTCCGCACTCCCCAGATCACAAAGATACTGACAAGAACATAGACCAGCACCGTTCGAACCGAGGCCAGGAACTCCCTTCGCACATCGGCCGTCGATGGGGTCCGCTTCTGTATCTGGCGGCTGCGCCAGTGTGACCGCTTGAGCGCCCAGACAAGCGCCGCAACCAGTGAAGCAGCGACCGCATAACGGCCAAAATCAAACACGAAGATGTTCAGCGCGTGAGTCCGCGCGATGTCAAAAAGCATTGCCAGAGTGTCCACCGACCGTCTCCCGAATTACCAGTGCGGTCGGAATGCTGGAAAAATGGCGTCAGGGCTCGACCGGTTTCAAAACCGACTAGCCGATTCCGGAATCGATCAGCCCGCCCGGCTGCGATATTCAGTGGGAGTCATCCCCACGAGTTCACGAAACGCGCGGTTGAACGGGCCAAGGGAGCCAAAGCCAGCATCAAGGGCTATGGTCAGGATGGGCACTTGCCTTTGTTCCGGATCGGCAAGGGCCGCCTTGACTTCGTCCAGCCTGTATCCGTTGAGAAAGGCTGCGAAATTGCGATGGCCGAGCTGACCATTAATCAGCCTGCGCAGGCGGTACTCGGGTTCACCGAGCTGCACGGCAAGCTTGGCAATGGTCATGGTCTCATCCCGATAGGGCCGCTCCGCATCCATGTAGGCAATAAGCCGCCCCGCCAGAGCATCATCCTGTACTGGCGGAACCGAACTCCCTTCTTCGCGCAGCGAAGGGCCCAGCAGGTCCGCACGCCGAACTGCGAACATGGCTGCACAAAAGGCAAAGGTGAGCACCACAATGCCAACCTGCAGCAGGGACCGCAGAAATTCAGGCGCAAAACCATTGAACACTGCAACTTCAACACCGTTGGTCAGGACCACATAGGTGCCGACTACGCCGATCAACTGCACCCGCAGCCTCCTGCGCTCCTCCACAAGATCGTCTTCCCTGCCCTTCCATGCAATCCATAGGCCCGCAATCGCGAACCCGAACATGAAGACGCGCAAGACCGCGGCACTGGCATAGAAGAGCGGTGGACGCGTTGCGAAATTGAGTTCAACCAGCACCAACAGGATCATGCACACGGGCAAAAGCGCCCAGCCCGCAATCGGAATCTTGCGTTCATCGTTGAACCAGGTGCGCGCAAAAAGCCAGAAAAGGGCCGGAACCGACACAGAACCCAGTTCGATGATCCAGTTGAACAGAAATCCGAACGGCGGCTTCCCTGGCACCGTTGCAAGAACATGGCAGACAATGGTCAGATTCATGGCCACTGCAAGCCGAGCGGAAAGCGCGCGCCAATGATCGCGGAGCAAGAGCCAGCTCCACAAAGCAAGCAGCGCGATCGATCCGCCGCGAACCATCATGTCGAAATCGTGAAAATCCAGCATGTCGGCCTAGATTGGCAGAGCCCGACATTCAGGGCAATGGCTGGAACGTGGCGGCTTGCAATCGGGCCGCGATCCGCCCACGATCAGGGCATGTCAGCGCATGCGGAAATGAGGGGCGGATGCCATTGCGGTGCGGTCCGCTTCTATATCCGCATGCCGATCCGACCCGAGGTGCTGGACTGCAATTGTTCGATTTGCAGCAAATCCGGCTACCTCCATCTTATCATCCCCCATGACGATTTCACCCTCGAACAGGGGCAATCTGCCCTCACATCCTACCGCTTTGGAACTGGATCCGCGGAGCATCTTTTCTGCTGCCACTGCGGAACCAAAAGCTTTTATCAGCCGCGCTCGCACCCGAATTCATGGAGCGTCAACTGGCGTTGCCTTGATAACGCGCAAGGTATCGAGCCGAAAATTGTGCCCTTTGACGGACTGAATTGGGAAGCCGCAAGAGGCAGGCTGCACGCATCGTCCTGAGCCGGTTTCCATTTTTCAATGCTTGGAGGTTGAACAGGAACAGACCCGACCGAAGGAACAAAGGCGGGCTGTCAGCGCGGGAATCCGAGGCTAGCCGCCACATCCCGCATCTCGGCCAATCGATTGGGCGCAAGGCTTGCAACCCTATCCTGATAGGCAGCCACAAGCTCTGCGCTGGCTTTGTCTGGCGACCCGGCATCAAAGGGAGGTGAGGGATCATATTCCAGCGCAAGCTGAACCATGCGGGCGTGATCCTCCCCCCTGATCTTGGCCATCAGGGCCAAAGCGAAATCGATTCCCGCCGTAACGCCCCCTCCGGTCACCCGGTTGCGGTCAAAGACTGTGCGCGCGTTCACAGGCACGGCTCCGAACAGCGACAGTTCTTCATGCCATGCCCAGTGCGACGTCGCCCTATACCCTTCAAGCAAGCCTGCCGCGCCGAGAATGAGCGAACCCGTGCACACGCTTGTGACCCAGCGTGCGTCCCGGCCGACCTTTTGCAGCCAAGCCATTGCAGCCGTGTCCTTCATCACGCTGGTCACGCCAATGCCCCCAGGCACGCATACAATGTCCACTTCCATCACGTCTTCAAATGTGGCGGTCGGAACGATCGAGAATCCCGCATCCGTCGGGACCGGATCACGCGATGACCAGACCAGATCGAGCCTTGCATTGCCGAGGCGCGAAAGGACCTGTGCCGGGCCAGTCAGGTCAAGCTGAGTCACACCGGGAAAAAGGAGAAACGCAACGGAAATTGGGGTCTTGCTGGAATCCATACGCCAATTATGTGAAAGTCCCCGCCACAAAGCAAGGACGCCCCCCGCTCACGGGTCTTAGGCGTTGCGCGCCATAAGCCCACCGTCCACGGGAATGACGGCCCCTGTGATATAGGACGCCGCCGGCAGACAAAGGCTGACAATGATCTGGGCGACTTCTTCCGGTTCCCCATATCTGTTCATGGCGGTTCTGCGCTTGGCGAAAATGGCCTTTGCATCGTCGGGAATACGCGCTGTCATGCCCGTGTTGATTGGACCGGGACAAATGCAGTTGACCGTGATGCCCGACCGGCCGAACTCGACAGCAAGCGAACGCGTCAGGCCTGCGACGCCGGCCTTTGCGGCGCTGTAACCGCTGTGCCCAGAGGTTGCGCCAAGCGCTTCCGTCGAGGCAATATTGACGATGCGTGCAGCGTCCGATCTTCTCAGGAACGGCAGGGCTGAACGCGTAACGTGCTGTGTCCCGGTAAGGATGACGGCAATCAACCGCTGCCAGGAATCCTCATACCGCGGATCATCAAACGGCAAAGCATCGGAAATTCCGGCATTGTTGACCAGAATGTCGAGGCCCGAGAAATGCTGCGCAACTTCGCTCACCACGGCCTTGACCGCGCGCCCGTCCGCAACATCGAGCGCCCATGCTTTCGCATCACCGCCTTTATCCACAATCGCCTGCGCAACGTCTTCGGCACCGGCGCCATTGGAATCCGTCACCGCGACTTTCGCGCCCATGGCAGCAAGCAACCCGGCCGTGGCCCGCCCCATGCCGCTCGCAGCCCCCGTGACAAGTGCAATGCGGCCCGAAACTGACCGGCTGGCCATTGCTGCGTTGATGTCCACATCACCCTCCTTCAGATTTCAAGCCGCACCTTGATCTCGTCCCCTGCGACCAAGCTCTCGTTTTGACGGACAGCGGCCTTGATCGGCAAGAGGAAGCCTCCCGACTCCTTATGTGGAAAAAGGGACGTGGACCATCTGGTGCTGCCAATCGTGGCGATCACTTTCACGCTGCCAAACCCGCCTGTTCGCCCGAGAGCTTCGTAGCGAATTTCAGCAGATGTCTGAGGATCCACTGTCATGAAATGCCAAGCGCCATTTGCTGGCGGGGCTGGTGTCCAGAGCCAGATTTGGCCCGTCACCTCAAAAACGGCGGCGTTCAGCGCTTTCTCACAAATTCGGCCCGCAGGACGAGCCCTTTGATGCCGTCATAACGGCAGTCGATTTCCTGCGCGTCCCCGGTCAGCCGGATGGATTTGATGAGCGTCCCGCGTTTGAGGGTCTGGCCCGCACCCTTGACCGTCAGGTCCTTGATCAGCGTGACCTGATCCCCGTCGGCAAGAAGATTGCCGACCGCATCACGCACTTCAATCACATGGTCACTGTCTGACTTCGACTTTGCCTCGGCCGCGCTGATCCATTCGCCCGACGCCTCATCATAGACATAGTCGTCGTCAGACATCAAAAGCGCCTCAAGCGGCTTCAGCCAGATCCTCGTCGCCCGCAACAGGACCTGAATCCTGGCCCTTGGCGCTTTCGTCACGGTCGACAAATTCGATCACTGCCATCGATGCAGCGTCGGAGGCGCGGATGCCAGCCTTGACGATGCGGATGTAACCACCGTTGCGGGTCCGGTACCGTTCTGCAAGGACATCAAACAATTTGGTCAGCTGCGCATCGTCAAGCAGACGCGCATGAGCAAGGCGGCGGTTCGAAAGCCCGCCCTTCTTTGCAAGCGTCACCAGCTTTTCCGTGTAGGGGCGCAGTTCCTTGGCCTTTGCCAGCGTGGTTGTGATCTGCTCGTGCTTGATAAGAGCAGCAGCCATGTTGCGAAACAGGGCCGCGCGATGGGAAGAGGTTCTCTGCAGCTTGCGGCCGCCAACGCGATGACGCATCGTTATTTCCTTCGTTCGTTAAGGGGCCGTATCAGGTACCCCAGACCAGGCGGAGTCAACGGGCCCGCCCTTTGCCCAAAAGACAAGGCGGAGCGTAACCGCCCCGCCGTGATCGCTGGCTCCTAAGCGACAATTGGCCCGAAAAGTCAAGCGCGATGTCATTGATCGTTCCAGTCCATGACATTGTCGAAAATGGCAACCGCCTCACATGGAACCGTCTAGCGTGTCGGGACACGATGGGAGGGCGGAAAATGACAAGACCAATTGCAGCGGGACTTGGTCTGGCGGCACTTGCGTTCTGGCAATCGGCTGCACTTGCCGCCGTCCAACCGCCGGAACCTGTGAGTGCGACTGTTGCCGGTGAGCTCAAAAGGCTCCGCGCCCTTGAGACAAACGGAGCAGTGGTTCGCAAGCGGCCTGCTGGGTGCACATCTTCGCAAAGCAGGCAGTTTGATTTCTGGCTCGGTGAATGGGACGTATCAATGACCGGCACGACCGAGCTCGTGGCAGAAAGCAGTATCGTGCTTGCAGATCAAGGGTGCGTCATTCTTGAGCACTGGAGACCATTTCAGGGCGCGTCAGGCCATAGCATCAACGGTTACGACTCTGAATCCGGCCAATGGAAACAGACATGGATCGATGCGACGGGCCGGATCAGTCCTTATGCTGGGCGCATGATCGCCGGCACCCTGATCATGGAGGATCTTGGCAGTCAGCAGGCATCGGGTTCGAAGTTTGCGAAAAGGCGCATGAGTTTTCGTGCAATAGATGACTCCTCGGTGCGCCAATGGGGCGAAGGATGGGATGAAAAAGGCCACACCTGGGTCGTAACCTGGGACCTGACCTATAGTCGCCGACCCGGGACGCGGGCAGATCGGCCATGAAGACCAGGCTGATCTTTGCGGCAGTCCTTGCACTGAGCACTGTCTGGGCAACCGGCAGCCGTGCCGCGCCAGAGCAGGCCGGAGCGCCCATCGTGGCAGCCGAACGTGCTTTCGCAGCGTTTGCCGCCGAGCATGGGTGGATCACCGCCTTCAAGAACTATGCCGCACCCAATGGCGTGATCATTGCGAACGGCAAGATAACGAACGCCCACGATTATTTCGATGCCCAGCAGAGCTCAGGCTCCAAGTCATTGAAATGGTGGCCCGCAGTGGCTCTTGTTGCCCGGTCCGGCGACCTCGGATTCACGACTGGCCCTTATTCCATTGATGACAGTGGCCGCATTCAGGGCCAATATTTCACGGTGTGGAAGCTTCAGCCAGATGGCCGCTGGCTTTGGCTGTTTGACGGCGGCAGCGGTACCGAAGAGCCAGTCGCCATCCCGCGCGATGGTCCTGTGGCCGAATTTGAGGCCTCGGCACATCGTCGAAGCAGTGAACGGGCAGCATTGGCAGCTGTGGCGCGGCTGGAAGCGAAGCACGCCCTGGCTGGGTCTCTGGCTGGGTTTGTTGCCAGGAATGCGCGGATCTTGCGCCCGGGTCGTCCGCCCGCGACACGCGATGCTGCACCGCGGGAAATGGTGTTTCCGACACCATCCATCTCTTACCTGCCAGCGGAACGCGCCTTTGCGTCACGATCCGGAGATCTTGTCTTCACCCTCGGTCCTGCCCGGTGGCCACAGGAATCCGGGACCGCCCTTTCTGGGCACTATGCGCGGATCTGGCAAATCACATCCTCCGGCTGGAGAATTGTGTTTGACGAACTGCTCCCGAGCCCAGTGGCATCGGGTAGCTGATCCTTGACTTCGGGGCTGATCCGGAAGAGCATCCTGCATCGGAAT
>CAYSCC010000043.1:0-9307 GCA_964429375.1 uncultured Chakrabartia sp. | reverse complement strand
CAATGGCAAACCAGTTGATGCGATCACGGCGGATGCCTTTTCCCGACTTCCGGACGTGATGGCCAGGGCAGGAAATCGGGAAGGCCAGATCGAACGCGCTGTCATCGACCTTGCCGAGGCAGTTATGCTGTCGCGAGAAGTCGGCCGAACTTTCTCCGCAGTTGTGACCGATCTCGATGAGCGCGGGGCGCGGATCCAGTTGCGCGACATGCCTGTTGTTGCTCGGGTTGATGCAAACAACGTTGCGCCGGGTATGGATCTGTCCGTCAGACTTGAAGCCGCCGATCCCGCGCAACGGCGAGTCAGGTTCCAGCGTGTCGCCTGATTGTTCCGTCCGCGATCGGGATTGGCTTGACGGAATCTGTCAGAAAAATGGTGCTGCCGGTGAGGATTGAACTCACGACCTCAGCCTTACCAAGGATGCGCTCTACCACTGAGCTACGGCAGCACTGGACGACTGGACCGTCCGTGTAGGCGCGGGCCTATGGACAAAGCATGTGGACGCGTCAAGGGACCAAGGATAATCTGCCGCAATCATGACCAGTCAAAAGGACGAAAGAAACAGACGCCTCGCCGAGGCGCTTCGCGCAAATCTGCGCAAGCGCAAACAGGGAAGCCAGCAGGAAAGGCCTGCGCGCCCTTCAAGCGACACCCCCGGGAAAGCCGGCTGATCCGAATTGAAAGGCCGGGCTACCGAGGCCGGTGCGTCGTCCCCAGTCCGGATGTGATGAAAAGTGCCGTTGCGGTGCCCTCAACATCGGCAGTGTGCCAGACCCCCGGCGCGTTGATTGCATATTCACCCGGCCCGATACTGATCTTCACCATGCTGCCATCCGCCCACTCCTGATGCAAAACCATCCGGCCGGCTGTGCACACCACGACTTCATGCCCGGATGGATGGCATTCCCAGGACGTCCAGTCCTCTGTGAAGGTATAAAGGCTGACCAGCCGCCCATCGTTTCCATCGGCCAAAGTGCGCGCCACATAATCGGCATACCAGTCCATCCCCGTGAATTCAGGCTGAACAATGGCAGTCCCTCCGGAACCCAGATGAATCGGCTGAGAAAAGAGATCTGGCATCAGAAAGCTCCCGATCGTGGCGCCCGCACCCGGACGGGCCGAAAACAGCTCAGGCTGGAGGCGTCATCACAAAGGCGTTCAGCTTGTTGCCGTCCAAATCCCTGAAATAGCCGGCATAAAACCCTTCTCCCCGCGGGCCGGGCGCACCTTCATCCGTTCCTCCGTTGGCCAATGCAATGTCATACAGGCGCTTCACCTGATCCGCATCCTTGGCTTCAAAGGCAACCATGACACCATTTCCAACCGTTGCCGGATTTCCATCAAACGGCTTTGTCAAAGCAATGCCAGCCGCTCCACCAGGAGTGCCCCAGGCAATGAAAGTCTCAAAATCCATCATCCTGCCTGTGCCCAGTTCAGCGGCAATGGCATCATAAAAACGTGCAGCCTTCTGCAGATCGTTCGTTCCCAATGTGACATACCCAATCATTGCATCCTCCTATCAAGCGTGTTGGAACATATGGAGAACATATCCGCATATGTCAAGCAGGCTTCAGGCTGAGGAGGCGGCAATTGTCGTGCGATGAAGCAACCGGTGATGGCCATCATAGCCGCCCGTCGCTGCATGAAGTAGCGAACGGTTATCCCACATCAGAAGCGTTCCCGGCTGCCAGCGGTGGCGATACTGGAATTCCTCCCGACCTTGCCATTCATAGAGTTCAAGCAAAAGGGGAATGGCATCCTCATCTGCCATGCCCTCAATGCCGATGATATATCCAAAGCAACTGAAGATCCCTTCCCGCCCCGTTTCAGGGTGTTTGCGGACCAGGGGGTGAAGCTGGACAGCCTCGGCTTCAGGAGATGGTCTGATGTCCATGGACCGTCCCGCCATGTCCTTTTGTCCATAGAAGCCATCGGGTGCGTAGGCACGCCGTGCAGAATGGATCGCCATACGGCCGTCGATTCGCGCCCGTAATCGATCTGGCATGGCGTCCAGTGCCATGTGCTGGTTCGCAAATAGGGTGTCGCCGCCGACAGGGGGAATCACAATGCCGTACAAACAGGTCCCTGCAGGCGGGCGGGCCTGGAAACTCCAGTCGCTATGCCAGTTTTCTGCAAAGAGGGGCGATGTTTCATCAGCAAGCCGTTCGACTGCGATGATATGATCCCGGCCGGGGATCGGCGCGATGAAGGGATCGTGCCCAAAACCACCAAAGGAAAGCGTGAAACGCTCCAGATCATCATCAGTCAGAGCCTGATCGGGAAACGCAAGCACATGGTGTTTCAACCATGCTGCGCGAATGACAGCTACATCGCTGGGAGACAACGGCTGCGAAAGATCAAGGCCGCGCACGGTTGCGCCGCAGGCCTGCCCGGATGGCGTGACATCTATCATGTCCCAAAGACTGGCACGGAATTGATTCGGATTGAACCAGTTTATGGTCAAGCCCGCATCTTTTGCAGCACGCGCCCCGGCTTCGACCTTGTGCGCCAGCTCATCGGCCTGGGACTCATGCGTGCTTGAGGCTTACTGGCATCTGCAGCCAGCGTTACAGATCTTCTGTCCGGGAAGGCTGCCAGGGCTCCAGACATCAAGGACCGCCGCTCTATCGCGGCTTTGGCCCGACCTCAGGCGAGAAGATTGACGCTGCCTTCCGGCTGGGGCGGTTGGGCGACGGGTGCACACTTCTGTGCCTTGCCCATCCGGGCATCAAGCATGGCCTGCAACATCGATTGCGCAGCCGCAAGATCGTCTCCCTGAAGGGCCCGGCCTATTCTGGCCAACGGACTTTTGGCATGCTCGGACTTGGGCACATGGAGATTGGCGAAAGCAGACTTTGCAGCTTCAAGGTCACCAGCCTGCAAGGCTGTCTTGAACGCTGCAAAGCCTTGCATGCCCTGCTTCCAGTGGCTTCCTGAATGGACGTGCCCCGCCCAAACCTGGCTAGCACCGCCGATCCTCATATCCATCACAGTCTCCAGTCACGCTGCCTCCAGGGCCGCGCATGATCAGGAAACGGTCAAGCGGCAGCAACGTTTAGAGTTGTGATGTCTAACCCCGGTCAAGTGGTGCGCACACGGCTTCGAGCCAGTCACGCTCTGCTCCTTCAAGTTGAGGTCCGACGATTTCGAGCACTTTCGCGTGGTAGTCGTCCCACCAGCGCAGTTCATCCCGGGTCAGCAAGTCTGTGTCGACCAAGGCGCGTTCTATCGGGGCGTAGGTCAGGGTCTCAAACCCAAGATACTCGCCTTCAGCGCCTGCGACCTCCCGCCGTTCGACGAGGATCAGATTCTCGATGCGGATGCCATATTCTCCGGGCTTGTAATATCCAGGCTCGTTGGAGATGAACATTCCGGCCGCAAGCGGTTCCTCGGTTCCAGCCTGCCCGCCAGCAGAGGTGGCAATACGTTGCGGGCCTTCGTGAACGGCAAGGAAGCTGCCCACGCCATGCCCTGTACCATGCGCATAGTCGAGACCTGCCGCCCAAAGGAACTGGCGCGCCAGCGTATCCAGCTGCGTCCCGCGGGTGCCAGCAGGAAAGACTGCGCGCGCGAGCGCAATATGCCCTTTCAGGACCCGCGTGAACCGGTCCTTCATCTCCGCGGTCGGCTCGCCAGGGCCAACCCAGACCGTGCGGGTGACATCCGTCGTCCCGTCCAGATATTGCCCCCCGGAATCAACAAGATAGATACTCGAAGGCTCGAGGGTGCGATTTGTTTCCTCTGAAACACGATAATGGACAACGGCCCCGTTGGGACCCGCTCCCGATATCGTGTCAAATGACAGATCCTTGAGCTTGCCTGTGGCAGCGCGAAAGCTGTGCAGCATGTCTGCTGCGGAAAGTTCTGTGACTGTGCCTTTGGGGCCTTCAACAGAAATCCAGTGCAGGAAACGGGAAAGCGCCGCGCCATCGCGCCTCTGGGCAGCCCTGTGACCGGCCTGTTCGACGGGGTTCTTCAGCGCCTTTGCCAGAATTGTGGGATCACGGAGCTCAACAATCGTTGCACCGCCAGCCTTCAACGCAGAAAAAATCGCGGAAACAGCATGTTCCGGATCTACGGCAACCTTCTTGCCGGCCATGGCCTCTAATGCCGGTGCAAAGGCGCTGCGATCATGAATCCGCACGGCATTGCCCAAATGCTGGCGCACCGCATCATCGAGCTTTTCGGGCGCAACATAGAGATCAGCGGTTCCATCCTGGCCGACGACCGCAAAGCTGAGCGCAACCGGGGTGCGATCGACATCGCTGCCCCTCACGTTGAAAAGCCATGCAACCGAATCGAGCGCGGAGACGATTGTTGCATCCAGCCCCTTTTCGTTCAGCCAGTCCGATACGCCAGCCCGCTTTTCCGCTGATGATTGGCCAGCGAATTCATCCGGGTGCACCGTCATGAGGGCAGGAGAAGGAGCGGGCCTGTCAGACCAGACTGCATCAACAGGGTTTCGATCGACTGCGACAAGCTCCGCGCCTTTTTCAGCCAGAGCCCGTGTGGCTGTTTCCACCCATGTCTTGGTGTGGACCCAGGGATCATAGCCTATACGGGCTCCGTTTGCCGCATGTTCCTTCAGCCAGGCTGCCACGCTTGTCTTGGGAACAGACTGGTATTGCCAGTCCTTGCCGTTGACTTGCTCCCGCACCTGCAAGGTGTACCGACCGTCAACAAAGATGGCCGCTTCTTCGGGCAGGACCACTGCCGTGCCTGCAGATCCGCCAAAGCCGGTCAGCCATGCAAGGCGCTGGGCATAGGCGCCCACATATTCACTCATGTGTTCATCGCAGATTGGTACGACAAAGCCATCAAGGCGATCCGCCTTCAGCTGTTCCCGAAATGCTTTCAGCCGGTCTTCATAGGTTGACATCGCAAACTCTCAATTGTGTGATCGCGCAGATATAGGCTAGGCGCGCGGGTCATGAAAGCCTTGCCCGGAAAGACAGCATGACAAAGGACACACCCCTGCCCCCAGTCGCGGCAAGGCGCCCGCATCAGTTTTCGCATCATGGTGTGACCATTGAAGATCCTTACTTCTGGTTGCGTGACCAGTCATACCCCAAGGTCGATGACGCTGACGTGCTCGCCTATCTCAACGCCGAGAACGCGTATTTCGAGGCGCAGATGCATGGCCTCGCTCCCCTTGTCGAAACCATATTCCAGGAAATGAAGGGCAGGCTGAAGGAAGACGAGTCCTCGGTCCCGCAAATGGACGGCAAATATCTCTATTGGCGACGATTTGAGAAAGGCGCCCAATACAAGCAGTGGATGCGCAAGCTCATCGACGGCGGCATGGATGAAATCATCTTGGACGAAGCGAAGGAAGCCGAAGGGCTCGAATTTTTCCGCTTGGGCGAAGTCGCCATCACTGAGGACGATCATGTGCTGGCATGGTCGTCGGACACAGACGGGTCAGAGCGTTTCACGATCCGTTTTCGCGATCTGACAACTGGCAATGACCTGCCAGACACCATTCCAGGTACTCTTGGCGGGATGGTCTTTTCCAGGGACGGCGCAACGCTGTTCTATGGGCTGGTCAATGACCACTGGCGCATCGATCGCATCATGTCCCATCGGATGGGAAGCCCAACTGCGGAAGACAAGATTGTCTATGTGGAAGCTGATCCGGGCTTTCAGGCTGGCGTTGGAATGACACACGACCGCAACTGGATCGTCATCGCGGCCGGAGACAATGAAACGAGCGAAGTCCGCCTGATCCCCGCCGACAAGGCGGACGCCGAGGCTTGTCTCGTGCGAGCCCGGCAGAAGGGCGTGGAATATGATGTCGAGGCGCATGGAGATATGCTCTTCATCCACACCAACGATGTCAGCCCCCAGTTCCGGCTCGTGACGGCTCCCATTTCCGATCCGGGCGAATGGACAGAACGAATTGCTGCGTCACCAGACTTCTACATGACAGGCGTGACGACCTTTGCCGACTTCTTCGTTGTCGAGGGCCGGGAGAACGGGCTCGATCAGGTCGAGCTGCACAATTATGGCGGCGGGCAGCCCACCCGGATTGCCTTTCCAGAAGCCAGCTATTCCGCAGGGCTGGATGAAAATCCTGAATATCAGGTCACCAGCTTGCGACTGGCCTATGAAAGCATGGTCACGCCTGACACGATCACCGAATATGATGTCGCAACCGGCGGGCTGAAGACATTGAAAGTGCAGGAAATTCCTACCGGATATGATCCCGGACAGTATGCGACGGAGCGACTAGAGATTACTGTACGGGATGGAACCCGGGTTCCCGTTTCCGTCGTATATCGCAAGGACTTCAAGAAGGACGGGAACGGCCCTCTCTATATGTATGGCTATGGCGCCTATGGCTACGCCATACCCCCTGGCTTTTCGACATTGAGGCTGTCCCTGCTTGATCGCGGCTTTGCATTTGCAATTGCCCATATTCGAGGCGGCGACGACCTTGGCCAGCAATGGCATCTGGACGGGAAACTGACCAAAAGGACCAACACCTTCAACGACTTTGTCGATTGCACCCGGGGCATGATCGCGCTGGGCTTTGCGAAACCCGGGCGCGTCGTCGCTGCTGGCGGTTCGGCAGGTGGCGAATTGATGGGTGTGGTCGTAAATTCCGATCCCGACCTTTGGGGCGCAGTTGCAGCCCATGTGCCCTTTGTTGATGTACTCAATACCATGCTTGATGAAACGCTGCCCCTTACCCCCGGCGAATTCCCGGAATGGGGAAACCCGATTGAGGACAAGCAGGCCTTTGATCTCATTCGAAGCTATTCACCTTATGATCAGATCAGGGCACAGGACTATCCACCGATCCTCGCAACTGCAGGCTTGAACGACCCGCGGGTCACCTATTGGGAGCCGGCAAAATGGGTCGCAAAGCTGCGCGCCACAAAGACGGACAGCAATGTTCTATTGCTGAAGACCAATATGGGAGCCGGGCATGGAGGCAAGTCCGGGCGATTTGAAAGCCTGCGTGAAGATGCCCAGGAATATGCCTTCTTTCTATGGCAATTGGGGATGGCCCAACCGTGAAGGCGTTCGTCCATTCGATTACGGCGGCGGCGGCAGATATTGATGAGCTTGGCCACGTCAACAATGCCGTGTGGGTTCGCTGGATTCAGGAAGTCGCGACCGCGCATTGGACTGCCGTAGCGGCGCCGGAACATCTGGCCCGGTGGATCTGGGTCGTTGTCCGGCATGAGATTGACTATCTTGGAAACGTCGTTGCAGGGGAGACCGTGAAAGCACGGACCTGGATCAACGATCCACCGAAGGGTGCTCGTTTTGACCGAAACATGGAATTTGAGAATGCAGCAGGTAAAGTCGTCGTACGGTGCAAAACCACATGGGCGATTGTTGACCGGGCAAGCGGACGGATCGCCCGCGTTCCCAGAGATGTTGCAGAGCCGTTCCTGAAGGATGCTGACTGACCGATGAACGTGTTGAGCCACAGTTCCGCATGGCCGGGGCATTTTCATGCAGCGCTTGAATGTCTTAGGCAGATTTGATGCCACCTGATCTCATCACAAGCGAACAGGCCGCCACAGATTTCGCCATCATGCGGCGTTTTCTGCCCTATCTTTGGCCGCGCGACCATCCAGGCTTGCGTGCCCGGATCGTTGTGGCACTGTTGCTGGTTCTGGTTTCCAAGGCCGTTCAGCTGAGCATGGGCTTTCTCTATGCGGCTGCAATCAACCGCATGAAGCCGGGATTGGAACCCGCGGCAACCATAGCGATTGCCCTAGTCATCGCCTATGCGGGCGCTCGATTTGCTGGCGTCCTGTTCGACAATTTGCGCAATATTGTATTCGAACGGGTCGGTCAGGACGCGACCCGGCGGCTTGCCGTCAATGTCTTTGCACATCTTCACCAGCTATCTTTGAGGTTTCACCTCAGCCGTCGCACCGGAGCAGTCACTAAGGTGATCGAACGGGGCACCAAAAGCATCGATACGATGTTGTATTTCCTGCTTTTCAACATTGCTCCCACGGTCGTGGAACTGGCAGCCGTCACAGCGATTTTCTGGACACGATTCGGGCTGGGCCTCGTCACGGCCACGCTTGTCATGGTCGTTGGCTATATCGTGTTCACGCAACGGATAACCGACTGGCGCAACAAATTGCGTGCGGAAATGAACGATCTCGACACGGCAACGGTCTCGCGCTCCGTGGATTCGCTTCTGAACTATGAGACCGTCAAATACTTCAACGCCGAACTGCGCGAAACGGAGCAATACGGGCGTGTTGCCAAGCGGTACGCCGATGCAGCAATCAAGTCGGAAAACTCGCTCGCGCTCCTCAACGTCGGCCAGTCTTTCATCACCAACCTGATGATGGCTGGTGCAATGGCCTTCACTGTGTGGGGTTGGTCTGCTGGCCGTTTCAGCACGGGCGATGTCGTGCTGGTGAACACTCTGCTTGCCCAGTTGTTCCGCCCTCTGGACATGCTCGGTATGGTGTATCGAACCGTGAAGCAGGGGCTTACCGACATGGAAGCCATGTTCAACCTGATCGACACTCCCCCGGAAATCACGGACAAGGCCAACGCGCCTTCGCTAACCGTAACAGGCGGGGCTGTTGCGTTCGAGAATGTTTCTTTCAGCTATGAAGGAAATCGCCCCATCCTGAACGGGCTAAGCTTTACGATCGCCCCGGGAAAGACTCTTGCCGTTGTGGGGCCATCCGGTGCCGGCAAGTCCACCCTCGCCCGACTGCTCTTCCGTTTCTATGACGTGACGGACGGGCGCATCACGATCGACGGGCAGGACATTCGAGATGTTACCCAGTCAAGTCTTCGCGCTTCCATCGGCATAGTCCCGCAAGACACTGTATTGTTTAACGAAACCATCGGCTACAATATCGGCTATGGTCGAGAGGGGGCGACGCAGGAGACCATCGAGGCCGCCGCGCGCGGAGCCTCCATACACACATTCATTGCCGCCCAGCCCCAGCAGTATGATACGCCGGTCGGCGAACGCGGACTGAAGCTTTCGGGCGGAGAAAAGCAGCGTGTTGCCATTGCCCGTACACTGGTCAAGGACCCGCCGATCCTGATCCTCGACGAAGCCACGAGTGCGCTTGACAGCCGAACCGAAGCCGAAATCCAGGAGACGCTTGCAGAGGTTTCCAGGCAAAGGACAACAATCATCATTGCACATCGACTTTCCACAATCGTCGATGCCGATGAAATTGTTGTGCTCGAGGCAGGGAGGATTGCGGAAAGAGGCAATCATTCGGCGTTGCTTCGATTGAATGGCCTTTACGCTGAAATGTGGGCACGCCAGCAAGCCGAGAGCGATGAAGGTGCAGAGGCTGCT
>CAYSCC010000042.1:0-9369 GCA_964429375.1 uncultured Chakrabartia sp. | reverse complement strand
GCCGCAGACCAAGTTCGTAACCGGCAAGGCACTGGCGCTCGGCCTGCGCCCGATCGTTGTTGTCAACAAGGTCGACCGGCCAGACCAGCGCATCCAGGAAGTGCTGGATGAAGTGTTCGATCTGTTTGTCTCGCTTGATGCAACCGATGAACAGCTCGACTTTCCGGTCCTGTTTGCTTCGGGCCGTAATGGATATGCCTCGCTTGATGCCGATGCGCGCGATGGCACGCTGCGCCCCATGTTCGAAACAATTGTGTCTCATGTGCCCGAACCCAAGGTCGATGCAGACGCGCCCTTCCGGTTTCTCGTGACCCTGCTGGATCGTGACAATTTCCTTGGCCGGATCCTGACCGGGCGCGTGGCTGCGGGCACGGTGAAGCTCAACCAGCCCATCCATGCGCTCGATGCCACTGGCAAGGTCGTGGAGCAGGGGCGGGCATCCAAATTGCTGGCATTTCGCGGCCTTGAACGCGTGCCGGTGGATGAAGCCTTTGCCGGGGACATCATCTCCATCGCCGGGATGACGGACGCAACCGTCGCCAATACGATTGCCGACATCAGCGTGACAGGCGCATTGCATGCCCAGCCCATCGATCCGCCCACGCTGTCGATGCGCTTTGCCGTCAACGATAGCCCAATGGCCGGCCGCGAAGGCAGCAAGGTCACCAGCCGGATGATCCGAGACCGGCTGTTCCGCGAAGCCGAAAGCAATGTCGCCATCCGGGTTACGGAAAGCGCGGACAAGGACTCGTTCGAAGTGGCAGGGCGCGGCGAACTTCAGCTCGGCGTGCTCATCGAAACGATGCGGCGCGAAGGCTTTGAACTTGGCATCAGCCGCCCGCGCGTCCTCTTTGGCGAAGACAATGGCCAGCGTACCGAACCCTATGAACAGGTCGTCATTGACGTCGACGATGAATATTCCGGCACGGTCATTGACAAGATGGCCATCCGAAAGGCCGAAATGACCGACATGCGCCCGTCAGGCGGGGGCAAGACGCGCATCACGTTCAGCGCGCCATCACGCGGGCTGATTGGGTATCATGGCGAATTCCTGTCGGATACCCGTGGCACCGGCATCATGAACCGGCTCTTTGAGGGCTATGGTCCGTACAAGGGCAACATCGAAGGCCGCAAGAATGGTGTCCTCATCTCGAACGGCACGGGAGAGGCAGTGGCCTATGCGCTTGGTCCGCTGGAGGATCGCGGCATCCTGTTCGTCTCTCCGGGCGAGCCGCTGTATGAAGGCATGATCATCGGGGAAAATGCCAAGGCGGAAGACCTTGAAGTCAATCCGATGAAGTCGAAGCAGCTGACGAACTTTCGCGCATCGGGCGGGAAAGATGATGCCATTCGCTTGACCCCGCCCCGGCGGATGACTCTTGAGCAGGCAATCGCCTATATTGACGATGATGAGCTCGTCGAAGTGACGCCCAAGTCCATTCGCCTGCGCAAGCGCCATCTCGACCCGCACGAACGCAAGAAGGCCTCGCGCGCCAAAATGGCTGCTTGAGCGCACCCCGCCCTTCCGTCTAAGGCCACATATATGACTGACAGCCCACCAGATCGCCTTTCGATCGATCCATCCAGCCCCTTTTTCAATTCCGAAGCGCTGCAACGCGGTGTTGGCATCCGGTTCAAGGGGCGCCAGCGCCACGACGTGGAAGAATATTCCATGTCCGAAGGCTGGATCCGCGTTCAGGCCGGCAAGACTGTCGACCGCCACGGCAAACCGCTGACGATCAAGCTCAACGGTGAAGTTGAAGCATGGTTCGAAGCCGCAGCCGAGGATGAGGGGCAAGGCACTTCTGCTTGAGGTTCGGCGCGACCCGCTCTAGGCTTTTCGAAAAGGAGAAGCTGGCAAATGCGCGATTTTGACGATGCCGTTGTGGTGGTGACGGGGTCTGCGACCGGCCTTGGTGCGGCACTGGCGATTGGCGCCGCCGAACAGGGCGCAAAGGCCGTTATCCTGAATTGCAGCAAGAGCCTTGCCGAAGCGGAAGCCACGGCGCGGCGGGTGCGCGCGGCCGGCGCAGAAGCCACCGTGGTCCAGGGCGATGTCTCGGAAGACTCGGCCTGTCGCGCGATTGCAGCCGCTGCGGAACATTATGGACGCATCGACGCCCTGGCCAACAATGCGGGAACGACAAAGCAGGTGCCCAACCACGCTGACCTTGACGGCCTGTCAGCGGAGGATTTTCACCGCATCTACTCGGTCAACGTCGTGGCCCCGTTCCAGATGATTCGCGCGGCGCGCGCACTGCTGGAAGCCAGTGATCGGGCTGCGGTCCTCAACGTCTCCTCGATTGCGGGCGTGACCGGAATCGGATCTTCGGTCGCCTATGCCGCCTCAAAAGGTGCCTTCAATACCATGACCAAGAGCCTGGCCCGCGCTCTTGCGCCCCGCATCCGTGTCAACGCAATCTGCCCGGGCTTTATCGATACGCGCTGGTTCTCGGATGCCTTTGGAGAAGAGGTGACCGCCCGCATTCGTGCCGATGTGGTGGCCTCTGTGCCCTTGCAGGCAGCCTCGACGCCGGAAGACATTGCCGCGGCCGGCCTGTTTTTCCTGTCACGGGCATCCCGCCATGTCACGGGCGAGACACTGCTTGTCGATGCCGGACTTCATCTTGGCCGGAATGTAAGCGCGCGAACCTTGTGATCTCCTACGCATTTGGCGGCCATGACCTTTTTATCCTGAAGGAAGGCGCGATATTCTGGCCCCTCAGGCGGGCCTTGATTGTGGCAGATCTCCACCTGGAGAAGGCGAGCTGGTTTGCAATGCATGGCCAGATGCTTCCGCCTTATGACAGCGCAGCTACGCTTGAACGCCTTGCACAGCTGATTGGGCAGACGGCTGCCCGGGAGGTCTGGTGCCTGGGGGACAGTTTCCACGACGATGACGGCGCCACTCGCATGCCCGACATGCCCGGAGCGCTTCTCGCAAGACTGACCGCAGAGACCAGCTGGCACTGGATTACCGGCAACCATGACGAACATCTGCCGGCCGGCATTGGCGGGCGAATCCTCACCGATGCCGTGCTTGATGGTCTTGTCCTGCGACATCAGGCGGATGTGGAGGAAACGGCACCGGAACTGTCGGGCCACTACCACCCCAAGCACAGGGTTGCGGTTCGGGGCAAGACCATCCACCGCCCCTGTTTTGTGGCGACCGCGACGAAGCTCATCCTTCCGGCCTTTGGTGCCTTAACGGGGGGGCTTTCCGCCGATCATCCGGAGATCCGGGCCGTGCTTGGGGTCAATGCGACGGCCCTCGTTCCGGCTGCAAACCGGCTGTTGCGTTTTCCCCTATCGGTATAGCGTCGGAAAGGCAGCCTTGTACGCAGCGAGCTTTGGAACGTCGAAGCGGACGATATAGCCGTGGTTCGGGTTTCTCTGCATGAAATCCTGATGATAGGACTCCGCCGGGAAAAACCGGCCTGTCTCTATCCGTGTCACGATGGGGCGCGAATAGGCCGCGGCCCTGGACAGCTGGGCGATATATCCGCGCACCGCCTTGTCCTGTGCCGGTGATTGGGGAAACACGGCAGATCGATAACTGGGGCCCTTGTCAGGGCCTTGCCTGTTCAGCTGCGTCGGATCATGTGCCACGGAAAAATAGACCCTCAGAAGGGTCCCATAGCTGACGAGCTGGGGATCATAGACAATCCGAATCGCTTCCGCGTGCTTTGTCGTTTCGGATGACACTGCTTCATAATAGGCCGTATCGGCCGTTCCGCCGGCATAGCCGCTCGTGACGGATTTCACGCCCTTCACATGTTCGAACACGGCCTCCATACCCCAAAAGCAACCCCCTGCAAAAACCGCGACGGCGGTGCGACCGGCCTCCTTTGCATCGGCCGCGATCGGGGGGATGGGAACAGCCTTTTCCGCAACACCGGCGGTTGGCATGGAAATCGCCCATAGCGCGGCAGCCGCGCCAATGATCAGTCCTGCACGCATCACAATGGTCCTCACGCAGGCCTGAACGTCATTGCGACGCCGTTCATGCAATAGCGCTTGCCTGTCGGAGCTGGCCCATCATCAAACACATGGCCAAGGTGCCCTCCACAGCGGCGACAGTGCACTTCTGTCCGCGGGGACCCAATGGACCAATCAGTCTTTGTGCCGATTGCCCTTGGAAGCGGTTGCCAGAAGCTGGGCCATCCCGTCCCGCTGTCAAACTTGGTCGCAGAGGAAAAGAGCGGCAAAGCGCATCCCGCACACACGAACAATCCCTTCCGATGCTCCTTGTTGAGAGGGCTTGTATGGGGTCGCTCTGTCGCTTCGTGACGCAGCGTCTGATAGGCTGCTGGCGACAGCCGCTTGCGCCATTCGGCGTCCGTCAGCGTCACTTCAAAATGTTCGTTTGCATTCGCGCCATTGCAGGCGGCAAGCAGGGTAACCGACAGCGCGCCTGTGGAAACCAGGCAGTCGCGCCGCGAGAGAGTCAGCATTTCATATCTCCTTTGCCTCACCCTGTTGCCTCCGGTTCGTGGCCGGACAGAATGAAGTTACACCGGAGAGCGTGGAAATGTCAGCGCAAATCGCCACAGGCACGCTGGATTCGCGTGCATGCTTCAGTCAGGATGGCCTCCGACGTGGCATAGGAAATGCGAAACCCCGGCGAAAGACCAAAGGCCGCGCCATGCACGGCGGCCACCTGCACCTCGTCGAGGAAATAATCGATCAGGTCGGCATCGGATTCGATCCTCTTGCCTGCCGGCGTCACCTTGCCGATCGTACCCGACGCATCCGGATAGACATAGAAGGCACCCTCCGGCGTGGGACAGGACAGCCCGTTTGCCTGATTGAGCATCGAGACGACAAGGTCCCGCCTGCTCTTGAAGGCCGCATTGCGCGCAAGAAGGAAGGACTGGTCCCCATTCAGCGCGGCAGTTGCCGCGGCCTGCGCGATAGAGCAGGGGTTGCTGGTCGATTGCGATTGGAGCTTGGCCATGGCCTTGATCAGCCAGGCGGGGCCACCCGCAAAGCCGATCCGCCAACCTGTCATCGAATAGGCCTTGGAACAGCCGTTGACGGTGAGCGTGCGGTCATACAACTCGGGGCAGACCTGAACGATGGTGGCGAACGGCTCTTCCGCGTACCAGACATGCTCGTACATATCGTCGGTCATCACCATCACCTGCGGATGGCGCAGGAGCACCTCTGCGAGGCCCTTGAGCTCGCTGGCTGTATAGGCCGCGCCCGTCGGGTTCGAAGGCGAATTGAGGATGAGCCAGCGGGTCGCCGGCGTGATCGCCGCTTCCAGCTGCGCAGGCGTGATCTTGTACCCTTGTGAAACCGGCCCGTCGATGAAGACCGGCGTGCCGCCCGCAAAGGCGACAATATCAGGATAGCTCACCCAATAGGGCGCAGGGATGATGACTTCGTCACCGGGTTCGACAGTCGCGACGAGCGCGTTGAACAGCGTATGCTTGCCGCCCACATTCACGCTGATCTGGCTCGTTTCATAGTCGAGCCCGTTGTCGCGCTTGAACTTGGCCTTGATCGCGGCCTTCAGTTCGGCCGTGCCATCGACGTTGGTATATTTGGTCGCGCCCTTGCGGATTGCCTCGATGGCCGCCTCCTTCACGAAATCGGGCGTATCGAAATCTGGTTCGCCCGCCGAAAGGCCAATCACGTCGACCCCTTTTGCCTTCAGGTCCAGAACGCGACTGGTCATCGCAAGCGTGGCGGAGGGCTGAATGCGATTCAGCGCGGCAGAGGTGGTGCGCATGGAAGCCTTCTTTTGGTGCGGAGGACGGCTGCGCCTATAGCGATTTGAGCGCAGCGGGCAACAGCCCGCGGCAGGCATTTCCGATGAAAAATCCGTTCACGAGATCATCCGGCCGCAAATCCGCCTCGATGGCGCTGCCGTTGGCGAGAAGTTCAGCCCGCAAGACACCGGGAAGCAGCCCACGCGATGCGGGGGGCGTCAAAAGTGCGCCTTTGCCTTTGACAAAAATGTTGGTGAAACTTCCTTCGGTCAGGAAGCCCTGCGCATCGACAAGGGCAACCTCGAACGTGCCGGCTTTTTCCCTCGCCGCAGTATAAAAGGCCCTGTCGCTTGTCTTGTGGCGGAGCCGAAAATCATCTGGATCGACCATCAGGCGGGCAAGGGCGATATCTACGGGGCCCTCGGGTGTGGCGGCCAGCTTGGCAATCTCGATCGCAATCCGTCCGCTTGGGCTCAGCATCAACCTGACGCGTCGGGGCGATGCGATGCGAAAGGTTGCGGCCTGGAGTTCATTGCGGACGGCATGACGATCAAAGGGAATGCCAAAGACTGCAGCGCTGGCACGAATGCGTTCGATGTGCCGGTCAAGCAGGTGGATTCCCCCCTCGGGATCGAAACGCATGGTTTCGATGAGGTCAAAACTCCTGGGGTCAGACACAAATCGGCCCTTGGTCAGGCATTCGTCCCACTCATCTCCCATCCGGCTGTCTGCCACAACGCCACCCCCCAGCCCGATGGTGGCTTCCATTGCACCATTTTGCAGATGGAGCGTGCGGATCGCAACGTTGAATGCAGCATCTCCGCATGGGTCGATCCTCCCGATGCTTCCCGTGTATAGCCCGCGGGAGCCCTGTTCCACTTCATCGATGATTTCCATCGCCCGGATCTTCGGCGCTCCAGTGATCGATCCGCAGGGAAAAATCGCGGTGATCACATCAACGGCGCTGCGGCCGTTTTCGAGCCGGCCCGTTACTGTGGACGTCATGGTATGGATCGTCGGGTAGGTTTCGACCGAAAACAGCTGTGGAACGGCAACACTCCCCGAAACGGCAACGCGGGACAGATCATTGCGCAAAAGGTCCACAATCATGAGGTTTTCGGCCCTCTGTTTGGGATCCTGCGCAAGTTGCCTGACGACAAGTTCATCGGCAGCGGGGGTCGAGGCCCGGGCGGCCGTGCCCTTCATCGGCTTTGTGGTAATCTTCCCATCATGCAGGGCGAAGAAGAGCTCGGGCGACATTGACAGCAGCCAATCCTCTCCTGTCCATACCAGACCACCGTATCCAGCCTGCGCCCGTTGCCGCAACCCCGCATATACAGCCAGAGGATGGCCGGCGATGGCCACATTTGCGCGAAAGGAAAGATTGACCTGATAGACATCGCCCGAGGCAATATAGTCCGCGACCTGAGCAAATGCCGCCGCATAGCCGGCGCGGTCAATCTGCGGAACCGGCCTACCAGCCCAGCCGCCCCGGGGGTCCGGTAGGACAGCGGCGACTTCGGCAGCCGGGATTTCCTCGAAACCATCAAACAACCCGAACCAGAGCAGGGGAAGTGTTGTTGCCTGCGCCAGCGGTTCAAGCCGCGGTTCGAGCGCATGGCCAGCATCATAGGACACGAACCCTGCAAGATGGTATCGGCTGTTCCTCAGGCTGGGCAGGACATCCCTGACCTCTTTTGCGGTCCGCGCAACGATCGTCTCGACCGGATTCCTGTAGAGACGCGCCGGAGCCGCACCGACCGGGCGGGCATCATCGAGCAGCACAAACGGGTGGTCGCATGAGAACATTGTGTTGCTTTGGCACCTTGGTCTGGCGGGCACCAGCATGAATGGGCTGGCCCAGTCTTTCGGGGAACTGGCCGCTTCCTACTTCATGGACAGTCGCGCATCCAGCATTGGCTGCTGCGGAACACGGATCGAACCCTGTTGCGGGCGATCGAGATCAAGAATGAGCGTGATGGCCAGTGTCAGGAGAAAAAAGAGCATCGCGTTGACTGCAAAGTGCCTTTGGCCGACGCCGCCCTGAACATACCCCACAATGGCTGCGGAAAGGATGGCATAAAGGAAAAGCACCTCAAGCACGCGCGAAGGTATGACGGCTCCTCGTTCCGCTTTGCGCGCAGATGCTGCATCGAACATCTCGTTGACGGCGATGACGGTAGAATTGACCAGAGCCGGCGGAGCATGTGCAACGGTCTTGCCCAGCGTGTCCCAGACGACCGCCTGGGCGGACTGGGTGTCGCGCTCCACCGCGTCCGGCGCCCGCCCCCGAGACAGGCCCAGACGAATGTCCGTATAGGCGGCGATGGCCTTTTGCAGGGCCTTGTCCTCGCTACCACCTGCGAGCCCGGCACGAAGCCAGGCGGTCCCGATCGCATTGGCCTCATCGACAACGAGCTGGCGTCGTGCATCAAACCGCGCGACAGCCAGGGAAAATGTGAACGCCACCAGCAGCCCGAGCAACGCAAGCACCGCGGACAGCAGATAACCTTCTGCGGCATCGCCCCGGCCGCTTGGCTTTGCAAGTCGCGTGCGAAGCAGGAGGCCACCCTGCAACGCCGCCAGCATCACAAGAAAAAGGGCAAGACCGACAAGCCAGAGCGACCCCCGGGCCATGAAAGCGTCAATCTGGTCCATCCGGCGATCTCCCCCTGCCCGCACCGGGAAGATACACGCCGCGCCGATGCCGGCAAGATGCCCGTTGGTGTTGTGGCCGTCCTAGCGGCAGTTGCCGTTGCGGTCGATTTCTCGTCCCACAAGAGCGCCCGCACCAGCGCCGATGATCAGTCCGGTGGTGCTGCCCCGGTTGTACCGGCCGCCACGACCAATTTCCCGACCGAGCAAACCGCCTGCGACGGCACCAAGGATCGCGCCGGTCGTGCCGGATCCGCAACGGCTGTTGTGATGGCGGTACCTGCGATCGCGATAGCCCCGACCATCGTCATAGTCGTAAGTGCGGCCACGGTCGTAACGACCCTCTCCACGCGACCAGCGCCCCTCATAAGGATAGCCCCTGTCGTTATAGTCATAGGCCCGGTCGTAACGCCCGTGCGCAGCAGCAGGCGTCGCCGCAAGGCCAGTCATCACCATGCTTGCGATCAGGCCGGCCCGAACAAATTTCGTCAACATTTGCGTCTCCATCGACATCGGCACGTTTCATCTCGTGACACTTGCCTTCTGGGGCATGCACCGTGGACCGATGCTGAACGCAATCGTTATGGCTTGTTCATCTCGGCATATCTGCGACGTCAGGCCTTGCCGATGACGGACTCCGGCAAATCCTTGCCAAACACACGCTGGTAATATTCTGCGACCAGTGCCCTTTCCGCCTCATCGCACTTGTTGAGGAAAGAAAGCCGGAAGGCAAAGCCAATATCCTTGAAGATGGCAGCATTCTGGGCCCAAGTGATCACCGTACGCGGGCTCATGACCGTCGAGATGTCGCCATTGATGAAGCCCTGGCGCGTCAGGTCCGCGACCTTGACCATGTTGTCCACATCCTTTGATGCGGTGCCTGTCACCTTGGCAAGAATGATTTCCGCTTCAACCTTGGCCGGAAGGTAATTCAGCGTGACAACGATGTTCCAGCGGTCCATCTGGCCCTGGTTGATCTGCTGCGTGCCGTGATAGA
>CAYSCC010000041.1:0-9533 GCA_964429375.1 uncultured Chakrabartia sp. | reverse complement strand
AAGGTCGTTGCTATGTCCCGATCGGAGCGATCAGATGCAGTGATTGCAGATATGGGCGCAAAACCTGTGCGCTGTGATCTGGATTCTCTCGAGCCGGCCCATTTGAAAGGGCGCAAGGCGGTGGTGCATTGCGCTGCCTATGTCGAAGCATGGGGGCCACCGGATGCGTGGTACAAGGCCAACGTCGAAGGCACGCAGCGTGTGCTCGATGCAGCGCGGGAGGGTGGCGTCAAACGCTTCATTCATATCGGGACAGAGGCGGCGATCGTGCATGGCCAGGATGTCCGCAATGCCGATGAGACCTATCCTCTGTCGCCTGACTCTCCGTTTCCCTATTGCGCCACAAAAGCGCAGGCGGAACTGCGCGTGCGAGCCGCAAATGATCCGGATGTGATGGAAACGATCGTGTTGCGCCCACGGTTCATCTGGGGGCCTGGCGACACAACACTTTTGCCGGCCGTCGTTGCCATGGCGCAAGCCGGGCAATGGGTGTGGATTGGGGGCGGCAAGGCCGTGACGTCGACGACCCATATCGACAATCTTGTAGAGGCCATTGTGCTGGCCCTGAAGAAGGGCCGTGGGGGCGAAGCCTATTTCGTCCTTGATGATGGAACCATCTCGATGAAGGACATGATTACGGGCATGGCAGCGAGTCAGGGCCTGGTGCTGCCTGACAAGTCTATTCCGGCCTGGGTTGCCGATCTTGGTGCGATGGCGTGTGAGGGTCTCTGGAGGATATTGCCTCTGAAAGGCGTGCCTCCTCTGACATCACATGCGGCAATGGTCATGTCACGGGATTGCACACTGGATGACACAAAGGCCCGCGCAGAACTCGGGTATCGGCCGGTCATAAGCGTGCAGGAAGGACTGGCAGCACTTAAGGCAGGCGCGCGCAAGGGATAGATTGCCTTTGGGGTCCAAACTGGCCTAGAGCAAAAAACGCCAGAGGGCCGGGCGGCCGCTGCTGCACATGCAATTGTGCAGGAGAGGAAAGTCCGGGCTCCAGCGAGGAACGGTGCCGGATAACCTCCGGCGGGGGTGACCCCAGGGAAAGTGCCACAGAAAATACACCACCGCGCATTCGTGCCGGCCAGGTCGAAATGGTGCGGTAAGAGCGCACCGCGCCCTTGGTAACAGGAGCGGCAGGGCAAACCCCACCGGGAGCAAAACCGAATAGGGGCGGCGCATGGCAACCTCCTGCCAGTCGCCCGGGTTGGTTGCTTGAGCAGCGGAGCGATCCGTTGCCTAGATGAATGGTCGCCCATCCCGCACAGCTGTGTGGGGGGACAGAACCCGGCTTACAGGCCCTCTGGCACCGTGAGTTTTTGTGAGCCGAGCGTAAAACAGGCTTGCAAGAACAACTGTGCGGCATCACAGGCACCGCCATGACTCGCAGGATGGGGCAGACGAGATCGCGGCTGATGCTTGCGCTTGTAGCGCTTGCCCTGGCTGCTCGCGCGCTGATTCCGGCAGGCTGGATGCCGTCATTTGAAGCCGGTCGCCCCACCATCACGCTTTGTACGGCCTCAGGCATGACAGAGGTGTGGATTGATGCAGACGGCAAGGTCCACAAATCGTCGCCTGGCAAAGCGGACGGCAGTTCCAACTTTTGCGCCTTTGCAACGCTTGCATTCGCTTTTGATGTTCTTGCTGCCGGCTTCCTGATTGCCATGGCCTTTGGGATAGCCTCCCGGCTTCAATTCGATGTGCAAACGGTTGCAATCGGCCGGGGGCTTGCCGCTCCACCGCCGCCAGCCAGAGGTCCGCCAAACCTGATGTGATCGTCATGCCGCGCATTCGTGTGGCTGAATACAAGTCATATTCAGGGAAATTTCAATGTCTTTACAAATATTTGCGCGCGCATCCGCGTGCCTCTTCTCGCTGTCACTGTGTGCGCCCGCCGTTGCCAGCGAAGCTGCCGACAAGTCCAGGGACGACGATCGGGACATCATTGTGACCGGAACAAAATTGTCTGGCGACTTTGGTGCCAAGTCGGGCATTCCAATTACAAAAGTGCCGCAGTCGATCCAGATCGTTACGGCTGACGAAATTATTGAGCAGGGCGCCCGCTCCGTTGGCGATCTCTTGCGCAACATTCCCAGCGCGAATCCTGGCTTTTCGCGAGTCGGGCCCTATCAATCATTCAGTCTCAAAGTCCGCGGCTTCCTGGCCGATCAGATGCGCAACGGCATCCGCCAGCGGTATTACGAGGATGTCGATGCTTCCGCACTGTCCAACATCGATCGGGCCGAGGTGCTCAAAGGTCCATCGGGCGTGCTCTATGGCCAGTCGGCGGTGGGTGGCATTGTCAGCATCATCACCAAACAGCCCATGGACGACCGGTTCGGATCGGTTGCGGCAACGCTCGGACGCTTTGATCAGAAACTACTGACGGTCGATCTCAACACGAGTCTGGCGCCCGGGTTGGCGGTGCGGATCACTGGTGAAGTCGAACGGTCCGGCACATTTGCCGACTTTCAGGACCTTGACCGCAACAATGTCGCAGTCAATCTGCGCTATGCGCCATCTGAAAATGTGGCTGCACACTTGGTCGCAGAATATGTTGCCCGTGAGACGCAGCGCAATCCAGGGCTGCCCGTCACGGGCACAGTGCAAGGCAACGGAGTTGGTCCGTTGTCTCGCAATCTCTATCTTGGCGAACCGGCTGTCGACCGGTTGACCGCCGATGCGCCATTGGTGCAGACGTGGGTGGATTTCAAACTGTCAGACAACTGGACCGTGACGCCGCGCCTTCAGTATCAGGAATTCAACAGCGGCTTTCTCCAGATTCGACTTCGTGCGCCGAACGCCCTTGATCCCACGACAATCGCCCGCAACGGTCGCATCGGGCGCGAGGATGATAGCTACACGATTGCGCAACTCGATATTTCGGGCCGCCTTGTTACCGGTCCGATCACCCACAAGCTGCTGTTCGGCTATGAATATGACCGCGAACGCAGTCGCTTCACACAAAGCAACCTGACCAATGTCAGTGCAATCAATGTGCTGGCGCCAGTCTATGCGTATAATAATGTACTGCCTTCAAAGACATTTGCCTTCGACAGTTTCTTCAACATCGATGGGCATGCGCTCTACGCCCAGGACCAAATCGAACTCACGGATCGTTGGAACTTAATCGGTGCTGTCCGGTATAGCTGGATTGATGCCTCAGATGGTGATTGGAAAGGGGTGACCAACAATCGCGCCAAGACCGGCACCGCCATCTGGCAGGTCGGTTCGACCTATCAGCTGACCAGCGCGATATCAGTCTATGCAGGTTACAACACCGGATTTGATGTCGAGAGTACTGCCGGTGCGCGGACCCGCACAGGCGATCCGCTTCAGCCCGAGGAATCCAATCAGGCTGAAATCGGCCTGCGTTACCGAACGGATGACGTGAGGGCCAGCGTTTCGGTGTTTCAGATAAGGCGTGTCAATGCCGTTACCACCGATCCGGTCGATCCGGACTTCAGCGTCAATGCCGGAGAGCAGCGCGTCCGGGGAATTGAGGTGGAAGGCGAATGGCAGATCACCAATTGGTGGCAGCTGAACGCTGGCTATGCCCATCTTGATGGCAAGGTTACTCGCAGCAACGATGGCATTGTCGGCAAACGGATTGGCGATCTTCCCGAAGACAGCTTTACTGCGCGCACAAACGTGACGCTACCTGGCACGCCGGTTACTGTGCGTGCCGGGATCAACCACGTTACCAACCGTGTTCTTGTGGACGGCAGTGATGTCGTGCTGCCGTCCTACACGCTTGCGGATGTTGGCGTTGGGGTTGACCTCAAGCCCTTCCGGGTCGACGCAACGATCAGCAACCTGTTCGACGAGCGTTACTTTACAGCGTCCGGAAACAGCTTCGCTGTCTATCCCGGCGAGCCGCGCACGTTCAGTGTCCGGCTGAGCGTTGGCTTTTAGGGGGGATTGTAAATGGCATCAGCAGTAATCGACATGGATGAAGGCGCCACATCCCATGGGTACCGAGCTGTTTGGCGATGGCATTTCTATGCAGCGCTCTGGACTGCACCAGTTCTCATTGTCCTGACTCTCACGGGTGCGATCTATCTGTTCGATCGTGAAATCGACGGCTGGTGGAACAGGGACATCCAATCGGTTTCCGCTGAAGCGACGCCGCTCCCGCTTGCGCAACAGGAGGCGAGGGTAAAGGGCGCCTTTCCAGGAGGAGAAATCAGCCAGGTCCGTTTGCCGCACACGCCGGACGAGGCCTCGATATGGAACATCCGGACTGCACAAGGGGATGTGCGCGACGTCTATCTCAACCCGTATAGTGGCCGGGTCACTGGTACCACAGACCCTTCGGCGCAACCCACGGCCGTCGTGCGTAAAATTCACGGCACCTTGCTGGGCGGCGAAATTGGCAGTCATGTCGTTGAGCTTGCCGCGTGTTGGACGCTGGTGATGATGGCCACAGGCATCTGGCTCTGGTGGCCCCGCAAGTGGAAGGCCAAGGGCGTGTTCGTTCCGCGCCTGGGTACGAGTGGCCGTCGGTTCTGGCGCGATCTGCATGCCATTCCGTCGATCTTCAACGCCATCTTCGTGATCCTGCTGGTGATGACCGGGCTTCCGTGGTCGGCATTCTGGGGGGCACAATTCGCAAAAATCGGAGACGTCATCCCGTTCGTCGCAGCGTCGCCCAACTTCAAGGCCCCTCCGAAAGCAGATGCTGGCATGGTAGATGGTGCGGCCACTGATCCTCACGCTGCTCACAAGGCGATGACTGCTGGCGATCCGGACAATGCCAAGATCCCATGGACGATCAAGCACATGCATCAGCCACTTGGTTCCGGCCCGGGACGGGTGGGGATTGCCGACCTTGAGGCATTGTTGCCTAAACTTGATCGGGCGCAGTTTGGTGGCGGTGTCAGGGTGTTCTACCCAAGGGACGCGACCGGTGTGTTCATGATCTCCTACGTTCCGGACAAGGCCCAAGGGCAGCGAACCATCTTTGTTGATCCTGGCTCAGGCCGCATCATCGGCAATATTGGCTGGGCGGATTACAGCCCAACAGCCAAGGCTGTCGAATGGGGTGTCATGACTCATATGGGTCGACAATATGGATTGCCAAACCAGATCGCCAACCTCTTCGTTTGCCTGATCCTTGTGGCCAGCGTTGGCGCAGGCCTGACTCTCTGGTGGAAGCGCAGACCCAAGGGCAAGCTTGACGCCCCGCAGCCCGAAGCAGGAGAAAGGATGCCGGGCGGCGTAAAGGCAATGATCGCAGCCCTTGCCATTCTGTTTCCTCTGGTTGGGGCGACCATGGTTCCCATCCTGCTTTGGTCGGCCTTTTGCCGGTTCCGCGAAGCGAAGACGGACTGACAGCCGCCTGGATGAACACCTGAGTGCTCTGCCCTGAACGCGCAGCGCATCGACTTTGAGGCGTTTTGCCTTCATCGTGGCAATCTGGCGCGGGGTTTGCTAAAGTCTTCAATCCATGTCCAGAAGAACACGATCCGATGATTGGGGCTTTCCGCGCTGGCGCGGCTATGGCTCAACCCGCGAAACCGTCAAGGTGCGACTCTGCGACCGTTTTGGCTGCACCAATCCGGGAGACAGGCCGGCGCCCAAGGCGCCAAACAGCCCCGAACGATGGTGGTTCTGCCTTGAACATGCCGCCGAGTATAATGCCAACTGGGACTATTTTCAGGGCCTGACGGCTGAGGAGGCTGCGGAACGCGAGGCGAATGAACGTCGCGATGCCAGCGGTTTCCAGGATGCGAAGCACTATGGTTGGGGAGGCCCCGGTGATGGCTCCCGAAGTCGGGAGGAGATGCGCGCGCTCGACATTCTGGGGCTGGAAATCGACGCCGAGTTTGAAGCGATCAAGGCCGCTTGGCGGGCCCTTGCGAAGGAAAATCATCCAGATGTCAACGCTGGAGATGCAGAGGCGGCTAAGCGGTTCCAGGCAGTGCAGGCGGCTTTTGAGGTCTTGAGGTCTGCAGAGGAACGCCGCCTCGCGCTCTGACAATTATTCTTCCAGGCTGTCCGGCAGTGGATCCTTGCCGGAAATCTTCTTGGCCAACGCCTCTGCGGCTTCAAGAAGCCAGGCACCACCAAGCTGAAGAACGCCATCCTGAATAGTCTCGCGCACCATCGGGTCTGCGACGGGCTGCGCATCAAGCGTGACATGGGCCGTTCTGCCCACGAGCCCTGCCGTCAGGGCAGCGAGACGTTTGGCCGCCGCATCGCTGAAGGTGATGCGAATTGAGGATGTTCCATCAAGCTCGGGCTGCGCTCGTGCATCAAGGATATCGGATTCCGCAAAATTTTCCCCAGCCACGACAAGGTGACCATCCACGGCAGCGGCCGGGGCAGCAGCAACAAGAAGCAGCAGGGGCAGGGCGCGCCGGATCATGCGAGCTTTATAGCGGCCTTCTCACGCGAACTAAAGAAGGCGCGTTGCCGTATCGCGGATGAGCGCAATCATATTGGGGATGCCTTGAGTCCGGTTGGAACTGAGCTGGTTCTTGAGATCGAACGGTGCAAGCACTGCGGCAATGTCGGTTTCCAGGATCGCGGCTGGCGTTTGATCCTGGATGGTCAGAAGGACCAGGGCAATGATGCCTTTGGTAATGGCTGCATTGCTGTCGGCAAGAAAATGGAGAGTCCCGTCCGCCCTTTGCATGGGATAGACCCACACACTTGCAGAACAACCCCTGACCAGTGTGGCATCGGTTTTGAGAGCATCGGGCATCGGGTCCAGTGTTTTGCCCAAGTCAATGAGCAGGCGGTAGCGATCGTCTCCGTCCAGGAATTCATATTCTTCCGTTAGGTCCGCAATCGTGCTCATTGACGGGCCGCTACAGGGGTCCTCCTTAAAGGTCCACCCCTGCAGCTATGGCCTCAAGCTTGCGGATCCGTTCCTTCAGGTCCGCAATCTCGATCCGGCTGTTTGCAGCGGGGGACTGCGGCTGGCGCATGGCCTCGAGTTCGGCTCGCTTGAGGTCAAGCCAGGCCGTAAATCCCTTGAGACCAAAGGTTGCAATCATCGCGACAGCCAACAGCGTGCTCGCGGCAATGATCAGGTAGAGAGTTGCAGTGTCCATGGTGACTTCCCATCGATTTGCTGGGTTTAGCGAAGCTTTTCGATCTCTCGATCGAGGGCGATTGCACTGTTTGTGTCGGTTGCAAGGCGTTCGAGAACCGCAATGCGTTCCTTGAGCGCCTTGATCTCTTCGCGCATGCGCTCCGCGTCCGGGTCGCGTGTTGGGCCCGTATTCAGCGCATCGGCAAGGTGTGGCGCACCCCGCCGGCGCGTTACGCCATATTTCGCCCGGAAAACGCTCGCGAAGGCTGAAATAGCAACAATCAGCACGACCATTTCGAATGCGTTCATCGTTGGTCTCCCTGTTCGACTGTTCTAGTTGAGTGGCTTGTCCCGCAGCGATTCAATCTCTTCCGAGATCGCCAGGCCCTTGTCGGTGATAATCCGTTCAAGCACTCGGACGCGTTGCTCTAGGCGTTCGGTATGGGCAGCATATTGTGCTGTGCGTTCCGCGGTCTCGTGGGTTTGAACCTGAAGTTGCTTTTCCTTCAACTCGATCATCCGGCGGACGGTCCGCGACACGATCGCGATGATCGGAATGGACAGGGCCAGGATGGGAATAAGGGCAAAAATTGAGTCGTTCATGATGCTTTCCTTTGGCGGAGTTCAGCGCAGATTGTCGATTTCGGCAGAGAGCCGGCTGGGCGCATCCGTAGCGATGCGCTCGAGGACCGAAATGCGCTCTTCAAGCCTGCTGACCTGGCCGTGAAGCTTGTCGTTCTCGGTCGTCAGAAGCTCAATCTTGCGCTGGGCGTCTGCGTCATTCCTGGGAACGCTGCCACCCCATTCATTTTCCAGCGGGTAGCCATGCCTTGCTCGGATCCAGCTTGTGATCACCCATGTGCCGTAGCTCATCGCGACGATCGCCAATATAAATTCCGGTCCACCCCAACTCATCGTCCGCCTCCCTTGGCTCGTCTTTTCAACGCAAGCTGTCGATTTCGTTCGCCAGGCTCGAATTGCGGCTGGTGTAGTAGGTCTCTACATCGGCAAGCCTGCGATCAATATCGCGAAACTTTGCCCGGACATCTCGCGTTGAACGCGCGGGAGACTGACGTACTCCCTGCCAGAATTTCTGGTCTTCAACTGTGTCATAGAGACCCAATGGCTTACGCGGGGCCAGCCAGGCAGCGATAAAATAGGCTACGATGATCCAGCCGGTTGTCATCAGCGTCAGCAGGACAGCACCGATGCGGATCAGGGTCGCGTCAAAGCCTGTGTAGTCGGCAATACCTGCGCAAACACCGGACCATTTGGCGTTCTGCTTGTCGAGATAGAATTTCGTGCGGCTTCCGGACATTGTCTTATCCTCCTTGCGATTTGGTTCAGTGATGATTGCCGATGCGTGCGGCTGGGGCATCCAGCTCGCCGCCCGATTTCCAGTTCGGATTGTCGGCAGTCAGAATACGTTCAACGGTGTGGACCCGTTCATCCAGCCGGCGGGCCATTTCATGCAGTTCGTCGAGCAGATTTTCATCCTCGCGTGTCAGTGTGGCTGCCGTCTTCCACTTGGTGATGTAGTGAAAGATCAGCCATGGCAGACCAATGAAGATTGTCGGAACGACGATGATGGGAACCAGAATATCATCCATGATCTCAGCCCTTCTTCGCGATGCTGGCCTTCAGCGCTTCGAGCGCCGCATCGACCTTTTCCGAAGACTTGAGTTCATTGATTTCTTCCTCAAGGCTCTTGGGTTCCTGTCCCATGTACAGCGCGTCTGCGCGGCCCTCCGCGAAGTCGACGCGGCGTTCGAGCAGGTCAAACCGGGCAAAGGCCTCTTCGACTTTTGATCCGGCATAGGCTTCGCGGACCTTGATCCGGTTCTGCGCCGATTCGAGCCGGGTCATGATCGCGTTCTGGCGTGTCCGTGCCTCACGAAGCTTCGCCTGGAGCTTTGCAATGTCCGCTTCGGAGGATTTCAGCGCCTCATCCAGGGCCCCGATCTCCGCCTGCAGCTGCTCCGCCATGTCAGTCGCCTTCTGGCGTTCGACGAGCGCTGCCTTTGCAAGATCTTCGCGATCCTTTGAAAGAGCCAGTTCGGCCTTTTCGGTCCAGCTTTCTTCAAGCTTTTCCAATTTGACAATGTGGCGGCGCATTTCCTTCTGGTCCGCAATGTTCCGTGCTGCGGTAGCGCGAACTTCAACCAGAGTTTCTTCCATTTCCAGAATGATCATGCGGATCATCTTTGCTGGGTCTTCGGCCTTGTCGAGAAGGTCGGTGACATTGGCAGCGATGATGTCGCGAGTACGTGAAAAAATTCCCATTGCGGTAACTCCTGAACTGAAACGCGATCTGCGAGGACGGTAATTGATGGGGCGATTGGCCGGGAGAGTAAAGTGGCTCTCCCGGCCCTGGCTTGCCTGCCGAGGGGGGGCGACAGGGATCAGGTCATTCATGCGAGGGGCACGATAACAGAGGTGCGGACCGTAGCCGAAATGACGGCAAGTTGATGCGCAAAAGATCCCT
>CAYSCC010000040.1:0-9685 GCA_964429375.1 uncultured Chakrabartia sp. | reverse complement strand
GGATGGACAAGTTCATGGACATGATGCTGGACCTTGGGTTGCTGGCCTGTGTTGGCAAGGCAGAACGCGGTCCTGCGGCCACGCAAAGCATTGCCGGGCACAAGTCGGCCTATCTGATGGCCGTGGGCGGTGCTGCCTATCTGGTTGCCAGGGCGATCAAGGCCTCGAAGGTCGTCGGATTCGAAGACCTTGGCATGGAAGCAATCTACGAATTCACCGTGCAAGACATGCCGGTGACTGTAGCCGTCGACAGCCAGGGAGAAAATGTCCATGTGACAGCCCCCCTTGTCTGGCGCAGGAAGATCGCTGACGAGGGCTTGTTGCAGCCGGCGTGATCTGGCTTTCGGCCACGGTTCTTGCCGGCCTGTTTCAGGCGTGGCGGACCGCAGTTCAGCAGCGCGTGCGGGCAGAGCTGTCGGTCAACGCCGCCGGTCTTGTCCGATATGTGTTCGGGTTTCCAGTGGGATGCCTGATTCTCGCGGCCTATTTGCTAGCGACGCAGATTTCCGTGCCGCCGCATCAGGCGGATTTCTGGGTCTTTGCAGCCTTGGGTGGAATTGCGCAGATTCTTGGCACCAACCTGCTGATCCTGGCCTTTGGTTTTCGCAACTATGTCGTGGGTTCCGCCTCTGCAAAGACCGAGGCCTTTCAAGGAGCCATTCTTGCACTGATCCTTCTGGGAGAGCAGCTGTCCGGGCTCACATGGACAGGCATTGCCGTCGGTGTGGTCGGGGTCGCCATCCTCTCATTCGGTGGTCAACGCCCGCGGCTGGGTGATCTTGTGCAACCGGCTGCGCTGTGTGGCCTGGGTGCCGGTCTGCTGTTTGCATTGACTTCAGTCTTCATCAAGCGCGCGACCCTGTCTATCACTACAGCGGACAAGATCCTGGCGGCACTGTTGACCCTTGTTGTGGTCCTCGCGATGCAATCTCTCCTGCAAGGGGCTTATGTCGCATTGCGGGAGCGCGAACAGCTTGGCCGCATCGCGCGGGGTTGGCGGTTCTCCGGGCAGGTTGGCCTGCTCGCAGCAATGGGATCGGCCTGCTGGTTCATTGGTTTCGCGCACGCTCCTGTCGCCCTGGTGCGCGCTGTGGGGCAAGTGGAGGTCTTCTTCACACTGGGCTTCGGGCGATATTACCTGCGTGAGCCTCTTGCGCGGAGCGAACTGATTGGGCTTCTGACGGTGGGCGCTGGGGTGGCGCTTGCCTTGGTCGGAAGTTTCTAGGGGCGCAGGATTGCCTCTTCAACAGCCGTAAACGCAGATCGCCCCGCCGGTGCATTGTCGGGTATGGCTGTCGCAAAGAAAGCCACGCCGTGCCTGCGCGTCTGATCCAGCCATAGTCCGGAACGCAGCCCATAGGCCTCTCCGGCATGACCAATCCGGGGCCTTGCATCGCCGAAAGGATCATCCTTGCAGCCGGCTATGGGAGTGGACAGTCTCTGTACGGACAGACCGAAGGTGCAATTGAAACCCTTTTCGGTGTCTCCGTTCACCCCGTCAAAGCGCCATTCAGGGCCAATCAGGGTGGCAATGGATCCGGGCGAGAGAAACCCGTCTCCTCCGCGCAAGAACATCGCGCCAATCCGGGCGAGGTCCCTGGCAGAGATACGCACGCCGCCCTGGGGAGAGAAAAGGGCACCGTTCGTGCCGAGCTGGTAGGCCGCAAGATCGCAGGAACCATCTGCCGCAGGCACGACGGGACATGCAGGCCTTTGACCTTTCAGATCATCGCGGCGGACATGGCCATCCTCGTCTGTCAGGACCACCGCCCGGGCGACGGCTTGTGCGCTGCAGGTCGTCCAGTTGAGGCAGGCATCAATGCCGAGCGGAGCAAAGACAAGGCGGGCCATCAGCTGGTCAAAGCGCTCTCCAGTCGCGGTTTCCATCACACTCGCCACCACAGGCAGGTTGAGGTTGGTGTATCGGAAATACGTACCCGGCCGATGCTGGAGGTCCCAGGCGCGTGGGTCTTGCAGGCGCGCCTTCACCGTCTCACCAAGTGGAATGATATAGTCCGCCCCATCGGTCAGGCTGGATGTATGCGAAAGGAGCATGCGCAGCGTGATCGGGACATCGGGAAAGGCGGGGTTGCGCAACTGCCAGCCAAGCCAATCCGAAACGTCGCGATCCAGCGAGAGCACGCCTGCCTCCACGAGGCGCATGACGCCCAGCGCAGTGACCAGCTTCGAGACGGATGCGATGCGAACAGGATCATCGGCCGTTACGGCGCGTCGGGTCACTGGGTCGGCCGGGCCTGAGGCATCAATCCGTTCAACGCCGCCGGGGCCGAACCGGACCACCACCATTGCCCGATAGGGAGGCGGCGGCCCGAGTCTCGCAGCGCAGCCGGCAAGCAATGCGATCAGCGCACTTGCCGCTGCAATTCTGCGTCTAATCAAAAGCCGCATTCAGCGTTTCGACGGCTGCTGCATAGTCTTGCATGAAATCCTGGACGACCGAGCGTGCCGATGTGATGTTGTCGACAAGGCCAACGCCCTGGCCGACAAAATATGTGACCAATTCGCGCGCTTTCGCATTCCCACCTTCGGCGGCCTTGGTCGCACGGTGGATTGCTGGCTCGGCGATCAGGGATTGCATGGGCATCGGCAAGGCCCCGGGGCTCTCCGGGCCTTCCCATGCATCTGTCCACGCCGATTTCAGCTGGCGCGAATATTTGCCGGTCCTGCCTTTGGACCGTACCGTGTCACGTGACCGCGCATCGACCATTTTTTCACGAAAAATCTGGCTTGTCTCGCTCTCCAGCGTGGCGAGCCAGACCGACCCGGTCCAGGCTCCGGCGGCTCCCATGGCCATGCAGGCGGCCATTTGTTCGCCCGTCATGATTCCTCCAGCCGCCAGGACGGGGCAGTCATAGCCTTCCTTCTTCAAGGCCCGCACGACTTCGGGGATCAGGACGAGCGTCGATACTTCTCCACAATGCCCGCCAGCTTCTCCGCCTTGCGCAACAATGATGTCCACGCCGGCTGCGGCCAGCCTGAGGGCATGTTCCTTGGCTCCGGCCAGAGCAGCGACTGGTACACCATGGTCGCGCCCCATCTGGATCATCGCAGGCGGAGGAACGCCCAAGGCATTGATGATCATCTTGATGGGATGCCGGAACGCCACTTCGAGCAACTCCATGGCTTCATCCGGCCAGAATGGCGGCGGCGCGTCATCAGACCGGGCCCGGGCATGGTCGCCAGCGCCCTCGACTCCATGAGCCTTGAGCAACTGGTCAACAAAGTCCTTGTGGCCCTGCGGAATTCGTTCCGCGAGCTTTTTGGACGTCAGGTCCTTTTCCGCCTTGACCGCCATATTCTCGGGAATCAGGACATCAAGGCCATAGGGCTTGCCATCGACATGGGCATCGATCCAGTCGAGCTCGATTGCGAGCTGTTCCGGATTGAATGCCGTAGCACCCAGAACGCCAAAGCCGCCGGCCTTGCTGACAGCGGCAACGACGTCGCGGCAATGGCTGAATGCAAAAAGCGGGAATTCAATGCCAAGTGTCTGGCAGAGTTTCGAAGTCATTGTTTGCCTCTCCTTGCGGCCTGTGTATCACTCAGAAAAAGGAGAGACAGCCCCCAATGTCGAAGGCACTCATCATTCTGATAGCCCTTGTTGGCGGCATCCTGTTGGGTGTTGTCGCAGGGACCCATCTTGTCGATCTGGCCGATGTCATTGGCACATTGTGGCTCAATGGCCTGCGCATGACTGTCGTCCCGCTTGTCGTTGCGCTGCTTGTGACCGGCATCGCGCAAACCGCCGATGCTGCGCGCGCGGGCCGGCTTGCTGGCCGCGCTGTTTTGACGATGCTGGCAATCCTGTGGAGTTCATCCCTTTTTGCGGCGCTCATGATTCCTGCCCTGCTGATGGTGTTCCCAATGCCAGAAGGAGCGGCCGATGCCTTGAAACAGGCGCTTGGTGGCGCGACCAAGCCCGGTCCGGTGCCTCCCTTTGGGGATTTCATGCGCGCCATCGTGCCCACGAATCCGATTGCAGCTGCCACTGCCGATGCGATCTTGCCCCTCATGATCTTCACGGCAGCCTTTGCCTTTGCGACGCTTCGCCTGCCACCACAGAAACGCGCATCAATCACGGGCCTGTTTGAAGCCATTGCGGATGCGATGGTCGTCATCATCAACTGGGTGCTGGCGATCGCGCCGTTTGGCGTCTTTGCCCTTGCGTTTGTGGTCGGGGCAAAGGCGGGCACACAGGCGCTCGGTGCTCTTGCCCATTACGTCTTCATCCTGTCTTCCTTGGGCGTGATGATCTGGCTGGCTTCGTTTGCGCTTGCCGTTCTAGGGGCCCGACGCAGTTTGCCCGCCTTTCTCAAGGCGTCCGCCGAAGCGCAGGCAGTTGCCATTTCGACCCAATCGTCGCTCGCATCTCTGCCTGCGATGCTGCGCGGCGTGAAGGCCCTAGGCGTCGACGAGGCCAGGGCAGATGTCGTCCTGCCCATGGCGGTCGCCATATTTCGGGCCACGGGACCGGCAATGAATTTCGGCGTAGCCCTGTATATCGCCTATTGGTATGGGTTCGACCTCAGCCCGACACAGATTGCCATTGGCGTTGCGGCAGGTGCAACGACAACCCTTGGCGCGGTCAGCCTCCCTGGCTCGGTGAGCTTTATCAGTTCCATTGCGCCCATTTGCCTCGCCATGGGTGTACCGGTAGAACCCTTGGGCCTGTTGATTGCAGTGGAGACATTTCCGGACATCTTCCGGACCCTTGGGAACGTAACGATGGACATGGCCGTGACAGCAACAGTCTCGGAACGCCAGAAGGATTGAGGACAGCACGATGAAGTACAGGACACTGGGACAAGGTTTGAAGGTTTCCGCGATAGGTGTCGGGTGCATGCCCATGGTTCGCGATGGCAATATCAATTATGGCAACGCCAACGACGCGGAATCGACGGCGACAATTCACCGCGCGATCGACCTTGGTCTGAACTTCTTCGACACCGCCGAAATGTATGGGCCGTTCGCCAATGAAGAACTCGTGGGAGCCGCGATCAAGGGAAAGCGGGACGGGTTGGTCATCGCGACCAAGTTCGCCATGAGGTGGGAAGGGAACAAGCCGGTCGGGATTGATGGTTCGCCTGCGAATGCTCGCCGGGCGTGCGAAGGATCGCTGAAGCGGCTTGGCATTGAAACGATCGACCTCTTCTACCAGCACAGGGTCGATCCCAATGTGCCGATCGAAGAGACCGTCGGCGGCATGGCCGACCTCGTGAAGGAAGGCAAGGTTCGGCATATCGCACTGTCAGAGGCGGGCCCGGGAACGATCCGGAGAGCAGCAAAGGTGCATCCGATCGCCGCCCTGCAATCCGAATATTCGCTTTGGGAGCGCGAAGTCGAGGATGAAATAGTCGACGCGTGCCGTGAAAATGGCATCGGGTTTGTGCCCTATTCACCGCTGGGTCGTGGGTTCCTTGCGGGCACAATTCGCAGTCTGGAAGATCTGCCTGCGGATGACTGGAGGCGCAATGATCCACGCTATCAGGGTGACAATTTTGCTGCGAACATGAAGGTTGTGGATGCCATTGGATCCGTGGCTGCAAAGCATGGAGCATCCAATGCGCAGATCGCGCTTGCCTGGCTGCTTGCGCAGGGAGACGATATTGTGCCGATCCCTGGATTCAAGCGTCGGATGACTCTTGAAGACAGCGCCCGGGCAGTTGATCTGGTGCTTGATGCCGAAGACATGGAAAACCTCGAACGGGCGGCCCCGCTCGGTGGTACCGCTGGCCCACGCTATGGAGAGCGCGGCATGAAGATGGTCAGGATCTAGCTTCCCATCCAGCGCCAGATGCCGGCAACCGGTGCACCCAGCATGGGGTGGACATAGGTCGCGGCCAGCCAGAGCAGAATTCCGGCAAGGACGATCGTGCGTCCTGGCCAGGCTGCTGCCCATTCGCTTTTACCGGAGATCTGGTTTGCGAAGGGCAGAAAGCTTGTCCGGCTTGACCAGTCCCGCCATGCGTCACCCATCAACGCTGCCTTCTTGGCGTCCTGACCAACGGAGCCGAAAATGGCGAGAAAGCCAATGGCCAAAGTCAGCGCCAGGACCTTGGGCTGGGGGCTCACCAGAAGATGGACAATCGCCCACAGCGCAAAGCCCCACATCATCGGATGGCGCGTAATGGCAAAAACACCACGCGCGGGTCTGGAGGTGTTTGTCTTGTCAGGCGGACCGGGCAGGGCCGGGTTGCCGATCAGGGACCCGACAAACAGGATGCTGCCAACAAGCATGAGCGCAGATGCAAGTGCCCACAGGCCATCACCAGCAGCCCACAAGGGCGCGGCAGCGGGCGCGGCCCAAAATGCCTGAACGACCCAGCCAAAGGTGCCGAGCGCAACAAGCGAATACAGGACCATAAATCCGTTGGCCCCGAGCGCCTTTACCAGCGAAGCCCTGAAAGGATGGGAAAGAAGGAAATGGGTCCCGACGAAACTTGTCAGCGCAGCAATCAGCATGGACGTTATCCTTTCCGGGTGTCAGCGATCATAGGCCTTTGGCAGGCTACCTTCTGTAGGGCGGGCATAGCGGGTTCTCAGGCGCGTCTGACGCGTTTCCAATGGCTGGCGCACGCCATCAATCCAGACGGCTTCGACGCCGGTTGTCACTTCAAGCGGATCACCATCCCAGATCACGACGTCGCCACGGCGCCCCGGCAGGAGTGATCCAATCTCGCTTCCCATCCCCATGACCTGCGCGGGCTTTGAGGTGATGGCTGCAAAGGCATCATTCCATGAAAGCCCTGTGGCTCCGGGCACTCGGGTGAGCGCGACAAGGTTTCCGGCATACTGGGCGCCATGCATGGCCTGACGCGTGTCATCGTCGTCAATCATGCCGATGGCAACCGAAACCCCTGCGGCCTTCATCCGTCCCACATTGGACTGGGTTGCGGCAATCTGTTCGAATGATGCCGGCAGGTCGTTCACAGCCGATGCGATAACCGGCACTCCGGCTGCAGCGATCCGGTCTGCAACGCGCCAGCCCTCAGTCGCGCCGACAATGACCAGCGCAAGCGCAGGATATTCGCGCTTGAGTGTCAGCACAGCCAGAATGTCCGTCGCACTTTCAACATGCACGATAAGTGTCTGGGCACCCGTGACCACGGGCACAAGGGCTGCGGCATCCGCTCGCTTGAGCATGGAATCGTCCCGCAGGCGACCTGCCTGATAGTCGCGCGCCTCGGCAAGGGCATTGCGGAACGCGGCAAAAACGGCCGGGCGGCTCCCTCCCGCCCGTCGTGTTCCGGACTCTCCGAACTCGACAAACTGGAATGCTTTGGCTCGCGTGATCGGGTCACCGTCGGCTGCGGTATCGATCACTGCGCCTTGTCCTGCAAAGATGGCCGTGCTCGCATCCGGTGAAACCACCGCGCGCGTGACTCCAGCGGCGCGGTTGATCGGGATTGCGGCCACATCCGGATTGATGGCAAGGGCAATATCAAGTGCGGCCGAAAATGGCGTCGATTGAGCGGATGTATCGTTGCTGTCATCGACGGCATCGACGCCAGCCAACCCGATTCGCGAAAATCCGGCCACAATGCCGGGTGTCACCCATTTGCCCGTCGCATCAACACGCTGTGCGCCCGCAGGGATCGCCACATTCGGTCCGGCGGCACTGACGCGACCGTTCACGATAATGACCGTGCCGCTGTCGATCGGGGCGCTGCCATCACCCAGGACCACCTTGCCGCCCGTGATGGCAATTGTCTGTGCATGGGCGGTCGCACAGGTCATCAACAGCAGGGGGAGAAGGCGCTTCATTTCACGTCTCCCTCGCCGGGCTGGCCCAGTTCGAAATCGCTGACAGGGCGTCTCCTTGGATCTGCGGAATCAAACATCAGAGCCCCGTCGATCCAGACCTTTTCAGGGCGCGTGTAAACGGAAAGCGGATTGCCGTTCCAAAGAACCACATCCGCCATCTTCCCCGGCTTCAGGCTGCCAGTCTTGTCCGCAATGCCGAGCGCCTTTGCCGGGTTGTAGCTCAACCACTGCCAAGCGGCTTCATCGGAAATGGAGATTCCCATTCGCCGCCCGTCAGCGAGCGCCTTTGCAGCTTCCTGATACAGGCGCTGGATGCCGTTGGCATCGTCGGAATGGACAATGGCGCACGCACCGGCCTGCGCAACCAGCGGGATATTCTCATTGATGGCGTCATAGGATTCCATCTTGAAGCCCCACCAGTCTGCCCACATCGCGGAACAGATGCCATTTTCCTTCAGTAGATCAGCGATCTTGTAGGATTCGACCGCGTGATGGAACGTCGAGATCCGGTATCCGAACTCCTTCGCCATATCGATCATCTGGGCCATTTCGTCCGCACGATAGCAATGGTTCTGGACAAGGATCTGGCCCGAAAGGACGCCGGCCAGCGTTTCGAGCTGAAGGTCGCGCGTCACGGTATCGCCCTTGTCGAGCTTTCGCTTGTACTCGGCTGCCCGAATCCATGTCTGGCGGTTGACGGCCATGTTGCCCATGCGGGTCGAAGGCATTTGGCCCCGGCCGCCATAGACGCGCTTCGGGTTTTCGCCGCAGGCCATTTTCAGGCCATAGGGAGCGCCTGGAAACTTCATGCCCTGAACCGTGCGCGCATAAACATTCTTCAGCACAACTGAGCGCCCGCCAAACAGGTTGGCCGAACCGGGCAGAATCTGGAGCGTCGTTACGCCGCCATTCGCAAGGGCGCGGCTGAAGCCGGGATCATGTGGCCAGACGCTATGTTCGGCCCAAACCTCGGATCGGACGGGGGCCGTGGCTTCATTGCCGTCGGAATGTGCTTCCACGCCGGGGGAGGGATAGTCTCCGAGATGCGAATGGATATCGATGATGCCGGGCGTCACCCATTTTCCTGTCCCGTCAAGAACCGAGACATCAGCCGGGATTGCCGTATCGGGGCCTCCAATACTGACGATCCGCCCGCCCGAAAAAAAGACTACGCCCCTTTCGATCCGCCCACCCTCTCCGTCAAAGACGGTGACGTTGCGGATCGCTGTCGCGACCCCGGGATAGGGTTTGTACGTCGATGGATAGGGATCGGCGTTGACCGGTGCCGGCACTGCCTTTTCAGCAACCGCGGATGGTTTGGCCCCCGATCCGGCAGCGCACCCGACCGTAAGTGCAGCAAGAATGACCCAACTTGCACGCATGCTACTTCACTCCATGCATCAGATATTTGAGGGGGAAAGAGAAGAGCAAAAGCAGGACACCAATCCCGATCGAGACTTCGCCAATGGTGGTGAAGACACCCACATAGGTATCAAGGCTAACCTTGAGGTTTGTGACCTGACCGCCCACTGTCTCGACGCTGGCGACCTGCGCAATCATGCCAGCCACATATTGGGCAACCGAGATCGAGAGAAACCAGACACCCATCATCATGCCCACGATCCGGGCGATGGACAATTTGGTGATCATGCTGAGGCCGACGGGAGAAATGCACAACTCCGCGATCGAATGGATCAGGTATAGCCCGGCCAGCCAGACCATCCCGACCTTGAATTCACTGCCGGCAAATTCGGCGCCCCAGACTAGGAAGAGAAAGCCCCCGCCGACACCCATCAGGGCAATCGCGAATTTCACGGGGATGGAGGGCTCCAGTCCACGTTTTGCAAGCAGCCCCCAGATCATGCTGAAAACAGGCGCGAGCATGACAATGAACAGCGCA
>CAYSCC010000039.1:0-9786 GCA_964429375.1 uncultured Chakrabartia sp. | reverse complement strand
ATTGGGTCTGCTTCCGGTTTTCCGGCACTTGGCTGACAATGATTCGGCCATCGTCATAGAACCGCGTCGAGAACTCGTTATTGGGCAGTTTGCGTTGTTTCAAAAGCTCGCCCTGGAGATGCCAATCGGCTTTTTCGCCGTTGCGGTTCAAACTGAAGTAGGGCGAGATCTTCGGCGTCCAGTCGAAACTTCCAAGCTGGGTCGGCAGGTCCGGTTTGCGGCGGCCGAATGCGCCGAAACCGCCCTTGAGGCCAACATGACCCGACCACCCGACCTTGCGCGTTGAGCGCATCACGATGTTTATGATGCCCGCACTTCCTTGCGCAGCAAAGCGCGCTGACGGATTGTTGATGACATCGATCCGTTCGATATTGGCAGCAGGGATGCTATCAAGGCCGGACTGGTTGCCAATGCCCGTGAGTGCCGAGGGCTTGCCGTCGATCAGGATCGTCACACGGTCGCTGCCGCGCAACAGCACATGGCCATCGCGCTCGACGGTGATGCCCGGCAGACCCTTCATCGCCGAAAGCACTGAGCCACTTTGTGCAAGCGCACTGTTCGCGACGACAAAACTGTTGGCACCGGGCGCAAGGGTCACATCCTGCGTCCGATTGCCCGTCACCACAATCTCCTGCGCAGACGGGTGAAGCCCGATCCGTCCGATGTCGAGAGCGGTTGTCGTCTCACCGACGAGAATCTCGCGCGATTCACTGTCATAGCCAGCAGCAGAAATGGTCAAACGATAAGTGCCCTTAGCCAGGTCACTAATAACGCTGCGGCCGTTGTTGTCCGTGACAGCAATTGCGTCAGGCTGATCCCCATCCTGCCGTTCCACCACAAGTGCTGCCCCCACAATCGGCGTGCTGGCATCAGCATCGACGATATGGACCGAAATATCCGCACCTTCGCTTGTGGCTGCAAATGCGGTTGTCCGCGAAAATGCCATGATGAGAAGCGTTGCAGCACCGATGTGTCTGATGTGCATAACGCTTAAGGCACCAAAAACGCCAAGAAGGCCGGCCCCCGCTGTCATCGAAACTCCCACTCCACCTTGTGATGATCCCTGACCGACCTGCCCTAGCAGTGTCGTCGTGACACTATGGTGTCTCCGGATGTCCGTCTCAAGAGCGCTTTATGGTTAGTTTCAATCAAACTGTTCAAAACGTGTTCCGAGATGGCACATCTCGCTCCAAAGGCTAGACTCCCAACAACGCCAGGACCAGTCTCCGGAGGTTAATCAGGGGAACCGTTATGCGATTCGGAATGACCGTTGCTGCTTTCGCGGCCCTTTTTTCAGCACTGCCCGCCAATGCCACGGCTTGGTTTTTTGATATTTCAGCCAATGTAACTGCACAGACGCGCATAACTGATATTAACTTTGTGGATACAGGATTTACGAGATTTTACACTGACAGCTTCCTTTTTACCGGTAGCGGCATAGCTGATGCATTCTCGGGAAGTGGAACAGTAAATGAAATACATGGCAAAACCGGTTGCGGAGCACCCTATCACGAGGACCAGCGCGCCCCTTATCAATATTGCTCGTTTTCCGGCACTTTGACCTTTTCCGGGAATCAAATTTTTGGAACGAACTTGAAGGTTTACGAGGCAGGTTCCGGGTGTGGCACCTTCTGCGGTGTTGATCTTTTCGGTTCAGCTCCAACGTTTTCTGTCACTTATCGCGGTAGCGACAGCGGCCCCGGCACTGCGCCCGTTCCAGAGCCTGCAACTTGGGCAATGATGCTGGTGGGTTTTGGTCTGGCCGGTGCGGCGATGAGGCGGCGTTCATTGGGGTATCTGGTAGCCGCATAAGGTCAATGCATCCTAGGCTAGTGGCAAAATAGACCGTTAGTCTTAAGGCAGGTTTCGAGGCCGGGTGCGAAGCTAGTTGCAGCAACTAAACGGCAAAAAATGGGAGCTTCTACTATGAAATTTGCGTTCGCTGTGGGCGTGCTGGCGGCACTGAGCACTCCTGCAATGGCTGGCGGCTTCACAATGCACCTCGTGCCAAACGAAAAGCAGCAAGCGCGCGTCGAGCAAGGTCTTGAGGCAATAGATAGTGATGGGACTACATCGGCAATAAGGTTCGTTGAACCATCGGAAACTTTTAAGAAGCGCGGTCTGATAACGGTCTACTTCGCAAACAATGGAGATCGCTCATTCACCGCCGGACCAGAGAATGTCTCAGCCACTGCTGAAGATGGCACGCCAGTATCAATAATTTCAATTCAGCAGCTAGCTCGCGAAGAAAAGAAGCGCCAGACATGGGCTGCAATAGCGGCCGGGCTGGCTGCGGCTGGAAACAGCATGAACGCAGCCTATGCAGGAAACACCTATGGCACCGCGACATATTCGGGAAACACCTACGGCAATGTGGGCGGATATGGTTACAACAGCCACACAACGGGTTATGCCACCTATTCAGGCTATGATGCGACCGCCGCCGCAATTGCCAATCAGAATGCCAACATTCAGAATGAACGCATATTCAGCAACCTCGCCCAGAGGCGAGCGAATGGCGAAGCCGCGCTTAGAAGTCTCCTGAACACAACAACGGTTGATCCTCATGCCGCTCTTGGGGGTATGATCACATTTGAGTTGCCAAGCAAAATGCGATCATCAAAGCTGCCAATACCGGTCACATTCGTTGTTGAGGCTGGTGGCGAGAGACACGAGATTAAGGCTATTATCCAGCGGTCGAAATGAGTTGCACAGCCCAAACTGAAGCTCGCAAGAGTCAGAGCTTTAGCAGGGTAAGATCGATGGCCAAACGTCGCAGGTCTTGCGATCGAAGTCCCTTGCCAGCGGTGCAACCAAGCTTAGGCGTCGAGCCGTGTTTCCTGCAATTTCCGCACTAGCTGACTTGCCGCCCGCCTAAGTGCAATTGCCTCGTTGGTATAGCTGCCATGCCTCCACATGCCGTTGCGCTCGGCCGGGGGTGCGCCCGAGCCACTAGCGCCTCCGTGCAGTTTGCAGCGCTTCTTGCCCTTCATGGCCGGACAACGGCAGGGCTTGCCTGCCCGGTTCCGGGCTTGGCAAAGCGGTGCATTGGTCAACAGTTGTGGCAGGCGGTCCATGGGGTTGTCCTCCGCTTCCACCATCCCCCCGGTGGTAATGCACATGCTGGTGTAGCTCCTTCCTAACCCTGATTGACTGGTGCGCGGTCTGCTTCCTGCCACGCAACTTTTGCAGGGACTCAAGCTGTAGCGTGAAGGTCCGGGCCAGCTTCCCGGCCGCCGCCGCTGTGCGCGTGTCATAATCGTATTTCAGCGCTCGTGCCGCCACCTTCATGCTGAGCAAATGGATTGCCACCATTTGCGCCGCAAGGGCCGCTTCCATCTCGTTTCGGGGCTTTACGCTGTTGATCAAGGCAAGCGCAGCACTGAATTGGTTTTCATCGAGCCGCCATTGCTTGGCGTCATCATCCCAATGGCTCTTTCCGCATAGTGCTTCCAACTGGCTCAGGAACGTGCCGATCACAGCACGGGAACGCGTGCCGAAAGCATCCGCAAGCTGGAGCGACCATAGTTCGGAATCGCTATGCGGTGGCGTCCATTCTTCGTCATCGAAGCCCGCCGGTTCGAGCATGATCCCCGGCGGGTAGGGTCTGGCGTTGGCTCGCTTTCGCGCCCCTTTTGCCCAGTCTGTCAACTCAGCGGCAGGCTCAGGGCGATTGCGCTTGCGCTGCTTTCGGTGGGGCTTGGCGGTTGCGTCCAGATTGGCAGGATCAATGCGGCCGGTCTGCATGTCGTTTCGTTTGCTCATTGATGCTGCCAGCTTTTGCGCGCCTGTGCGCGGATGTTTTGGGACGTGCCGCAGCGCTTGCCGATGACGCGCCCGCCCGGTTCAAGTCGCTCCAGGCCGAATTGTGACGCGGCCTCATAGCTTGCGCCCTTGCAAAGATAGTCCAGCGCTGCTGCCAGATTGATGGCGTGCAATTCGGGGTTGCGTGCCTCCAGCCCGAGCCTGCCGCCAATTGGTTTGCTCAGGATCACGCGCGCCCGATAGGGATTGCCGGTGATGGTTCGCAGCCAGCGCTTAGACTTGCCGGTCAAGTCCTTCACGCATCCGGCCGGGACATGGGCCAGCATGTGGCAATGCCCGCCCTTGTGCTGGCCATTCTCATGCACCCAGAGCCATGCGGTCCGGTGCCCATGTCGGGCCAGCCATCTGGTGAGCAGGTCAATGAACCTGCCGGTTGCTTTCGCCATGCCCGACAAGGGCATTCCTGCCGCTTCCCAATGAATTGTAAGCATTCGGGTAAAGGGAAGCCCAATCCGTGCTGCATGGCGCTCAGCGGCCCTCAGATTGGCTATCTGGGCCATTGTCAGCGCATGGCTCACCCTGCCAGCATGGTTGCGTGCTCCGCCCCGGCTGGCCTTGCAGGGCAAATGTGGTCCCACACCTAGGGTTAGGTAATTAATTGCATGTGGCGTGCCAGTTCGGACAATCGCCGGATTTGCGGGCAAATGAGACAGGCGGAGACACTTTGAAACTTCACCGTTTTTGCGTTCCGGTGAAGTTTCAAAAGTGCCGCCATGCCGGGCACTCGGGATCGTGTCTGACATGGCGGCAAGCATCATGCGGCAGTCCAGACAATGGCCTTCTTGCCGGTGCAGTTCGGTCTACGCTGTCCGCTGTCCCGGATCAGCCCCTTGCGCTTCAGTTCGCTTGTGCGGGGCTGGATCGACCAGCGGTCCATATTGAGCCGGGCTGCCAGTTCGTCGGCAGTAAGCCCAAGCCAGCCTGCATCGCGGATTGCGTCCTCTGCCATGCGCTGGAGCCGCCCCAGCTTGGGTGCAAGGGCTTCGGCTGCCGCAATGGACGTGTCCACATTCCGGTGGCCCGGTGCATCGGGATAAGTGCTCATCACAGCGCTCCCCCTTCCTCAGATACCACAAAGGCATTCGCCGTGCTGTTGTCGCCCGTCTCGGGGTGCATCACGCCTTCAGCACCGCGAATGAGGGCGATGGCCGCCTCGGTTGGCAGGCTTGCAAAGCCATCGGGCAAGTCCGCAGGGTTGCGGTTGGCAAGCCAAGCTGGAATATTGCGGCTGGCAATCGGCCGGACATTCCAGAGGGGGCAAGCCGTAACCGGGCAAGCGGACGTGTGGAGCCGCCAAAAGCGGTCCCCGCCTTCCTGCCCGCCGCAGTCCCGGCACTTGGCGTCGATTGCGCCGCGAAGGGAAGGCATTTTCATTGAACGCCCCCCTCTGCCAGTGGCGGCAATCCTGCCCGGTCTAACAGCTTCGCTAGCCAGTCGGTTTGAGCTTCGCTCATGGGTGACGGATCAACTGCAAGCTGCCCCAGGAATTGCCCGGCCTTGCGGCTCAGCTTTTGCTCATCATTGAGCAGGGCAAGCGCTGCCTGCCGGGGATTGGGGAATGAACGATCAATCATTGCAACGGCCCTCCCCAAAGCAGAGCCGCGCAATATCCCGCGCCATCCAAGGCGAGAGGCAAAAACGGCATGCCAAAGTTTGCGCCTGCCGATCCAATGCGGTAGTAGGGGAATGCAACCAGCCGCCAAGTTGATTGCAAGAGACGCCGGGTTGCCCCCCGGCGTTTCGTGTTTCTGGCATCATGGTTCATGCCTCCCCGCCGACTAGTGCGCGGAGGGAATCGCCCGTTATCAGGGTTTTTCGCCCGATCTTGAATGCCTTCAGTTTCTGCGAATTGAGCAATTCATGCAGTTTGGTTGTGCCGATGCTGAGTTCGGCGCACGCCTCTTTTCGAGAGTAAGCAAGTTTCATGTTGTGGCCCTCGCCACGGTTCCCACATGATTATGTGAACGGTGGCGATTGACCAGCTATGGCCACCCAAAAAGCGCGGCAATAATAGCGTATGCGCGTTTCCTGCCTATTTGTTGTCGCGCTTTCTTGGACGGCCGCGCGTTAATTGACCAGCGGCAACGCGTCGCGCATGTTCGTTGCCGACGGCCTCAAATCCCGGAACCTTCCGAATATGCTTCGCAGCCGCATCGCGATTAAAGCCCTGCGCCTTCAGTTCCTTCATCATTTTCAGTATGCAGTCATCAGTCGGAATATCCGCTGTTGATAGCGGTTCCGCACCCCCTATGGCAGAAAACTCGCGCGTCAGATCGGCCCGATTTACGGCAATGTCACATGCCCAAACCGCCGAAGGGTTTCCGGCGCTAACTAGTTCCGCAGTTCCATGGTCAAACACGACAGTCCCGCCTCGCCAGTCGCCTTTATCAAGGGGTATCGACTTGGCATCTCGCCCAAGACGGCCTGAAGTTCCTACAGCGCCACGCTCAATTGCGTTGATTAGATCAGCCTCCGTATCTGATGGCGACGCGCAGCGGCTACGGGCTATAAAGTCTTGCGCGCCCAAAATTACATTTGTGTCACCACCCTTGTCCCGCCACCAAACGGCCCATTGCCTCAACGTGGCAATATTCCGCGAATCCCGGCTGCCTACCCATGCGAAGGCTTCCGGCCATGTCCACCATTCGTCGCGCATCGCCAAGCCATTGAGCCGTTCCAGTTCCGGAAGGCATTCTGGAGGAAAAGTGTCCCACCCGACCGGACCGGGATTGATTGACCGTGTGGCTCGCGAACCGAAATGCTCAAGCAAATCTTTGGTGCGAACTTCCACGTCTCGCCAGCCGTCGCATTTGGAATGAAGGATATTGTCAAGCGACTGGCCTTCCCACGTCAAGCCGGTGCCTCGCTCTAATCCCCCATATAGGCTGTCAAATCGCGCAAAGTCCCTAAGCTGCGAGCCGAGCATATCTTCAGTGCTCGCAATGGCCGCTTGGTTGTGATCGGAATACGTGGCGACATAGCGACCTCTTACCTTCAAGTCGCCAGCGCTTCCCTTGTCGGAAAATCGCATAAGCGCATCGCCTAGAGTTTCCCGAAGCCGCCCTTGATCGGCAAACGGGCCAATTGCATGTTGGTCGGCGAACGAAAAGTCAGCTGTATTGAGTGGCTCGCCAAAGGCCATCCATGTTAATGCCTCAGTCAACGATACGTATGATTTTTGCGGCAGGCCACTACGCCGTGCAGGCTCCAAAGAACCGCCAAGGATGTTTGCGAGCCTCTCTTTTGAAACGGCAATCTGACTATTGTAATCGTTCATTCCGCATCCCTCGCGGCTCCCATGTTGCGGCGGGGAAGCACGTGGGAAGCGTGCTTGTCGGCTGGCCTGCCTATCCCCTCTTGCTAGATGGGTAGCGATCTACTTTTGGCAAGGATTTGCCCCTAAAAGCAGACTGTCCGCTCTCGACCCCATTGCGGTCATTGAGGCCACGTGCGAGGATCATTGCGATGAAGTGGTTGCAGAGATTGGCCGGAAAGCGCGGAACACAGTTAGCTGGGATGCATTATCGAGTCGGAAGCACCCTCTATAGCGCGGACGGCAAACGAGCTGTCGAGGTGCGCGAGTTTGCTAACGGAGAGACCTATTTGCTCGAAAGCGATTGGGTTGAAGGAACCACTTTCCAGCCTCGCCACTCTGGCAAACTAGTCGGCCCATTCCCGTCCTCTGAAAAAGCAGAGCAGTTTATCATCGCGACACCTTGGTTCATAGGGCAATCGAATTAGGACTGTCAGCTCTCCACCCCAAAATGCGCCATAATGAGGCAGCAACTTGTCTTAATAAGTCTCGTTTAGCCAGGCCCTTAGTCGTTCCCGCTGCACTTGAGCGTATTCCAGCTCCTTCTGTCTGATCTTTGCATCGTCTAAGAAGGGCAAGACGGTGTTGTAGGGGTAGTTTGGCTGAGCTTCTGACGTCAGACGTTGAAGGGTTTTGTCGATAAGACAATCGACAGTCCGCCAATCAACCACCGGCTGATCCTCTGCAGTGAGAATTTCCCGCAAGTTTGTCTTGAGCTCTTCAAAAGTCATTGCCGAAGTTAATGCCGCGCAATGTCCGTTTTCCACCCCAAAAGAGACCTTCAGCAGCCTTTGATTCTCGCCCAAAAGCAGACGTTCACGCCTCAGTTGCTTTGCGAATGGGCCTCACATTGTCGGCATTGCTGGCAATGGTGGAGCAATAGCTTGCCCAATCGGCCATAAGCCGCCGCCGCTTGTCGAACAGATCACCCCGCCGATAGGCAGCCTCTGACTTGCTCCCGATCACATGGGCAAGCGCCATTTCGCAGACCTCGTGCGCATAGCCGGTGCATTCGGCTGCCCAATCGCGGAAGCCCGAGCGGAAGCCATGCACGGTGCAATCCACCTTCATGCGGCGCAACAGCATCGACATGGCCATTGTGGACAGCTTGCCGCCTTTGTCAGTTGGAAACAAATAGGCCTGCTTGAGCGGCTTGACGGCTTCCAGAATTTCGACAGCGCGCGGCGATAGCGGAATGCGGTGCTCCTTGCCTGCCTTCATGCGGGATGCCGGAACGGTCCAGATGGCCTTGTCCAGATCGACCTCTGCCCAAGTCGCGCCGAGCACTTCACTGGTTCGCGTGGCTGTCAGAATGACAAACTCCAGCGCCAGCGCCGCCATGGCTTCGCGCGCGCGGATTGCGCAAACGAATGCCGGTATTGCGTCATAAGCCATGGCCTTGTGATGGCCGCGCGTGAGACGCGAACGGGCTGGCAGGATTTGCGCGATATGGCCGCGCCAGCGGGCAGGGTTTTCACCTTGCCGGTATCCGCGCGCCTTGGCGGCATCGAGTATGGTTTCAATCCGGCCGCGCACCCGGCTTGCAGTCTCGGGCTTGTCTTTCCAGATAGGCTCCAGGATTTGCAGCACGTGCGCCGTGCCAATCTCGGCAACCGCCAATTCGCCCATAACAGGATAGACATAGGTGGCCAGCGTGTTGCGCCATTGCTGCCGATGCTTGTCATTGCGCCAGCTTGCCTCATTGGCCCCGATATAGGCCTCAGCAACGGCCTTGAAGGTAACTCCGGCAATCTGTGCCGCTTGAGCGGCTGCAAGGGCCTCAGCCGCCTTTTGCTGGCGTTCTGCTAGCGGATCGATGCCCGAGCGCACCTTGACCCGCAGCGCTGATGCCAGATCGCGCGCATCGGCCAATGAAATGGCATCGGCACCGGCCGGGCCAAGCCCAATGTCGCGTGTCTTGCCCCTGAGCATGTAGCGAAACACCCAAGAGCGTGCGCCGGTATCCTTCACCAGCAATTGCAGGCCGCCCCCATCGGCATAGCGGCCGGGCTTGGCGTTCTTCACTTCGATTGCCGTCAATGCGTTGCTGAGTTTCTTGGGCATCCGCCAAACCTCTTCGTTCCCATAACCGTTCCCCGATAATAGGCCGGTTTTATGGGAACGCAAGCGAACCGATGCGAACGGCTGCTCATTCCGAAAGGTCAATAAGGCCAGTATTTGTAGGGTTTATGTGGTGTAGTGCGAACGCGGACGGATCATAGTTTGTAGGACGCCCTGTCCGCCAAAGCCTCTCTCAAGGCGCTTCGCTGGAACGAGGCGCGAAAGATCCTTCCCGAGCCGATTTCAGAAGGTCAGCGTTGAAGTTTCTGGCATGAATGTGAATGAAAAGTGCGGCGGCCCCGGACCGAGGCCGCACGCTGCAAAACGGATATCTATTGGGCTGGCTGTTGTGGAACAGGTTCCGGATCGGTGAACTTGATCGCGGTTCCGGTGGCATTTGTCTTGCCCCAGCTAAAGGCAGAAATATGAGAATCGCCATACTTCGCATTGATGATGGCATCGGCACCCATCTTCTCGCCACGTTCCCACAATTCTTTATAGATTTTGGTCTGTGAGGCTTCCTTGCTGAAGACAGTTGCCTTTCTCACGCCGGCGGTCACTTCGCCCAGGACCTTATATGGCCGATC
>CAYSCC010000038.1:0-9868 GCA_964429375.1 uncultured Chakrabartia sp. | reverse complement strand
TCGAATCGATCCTAAGAATCCTGTCGACGATGTCCTGGGCTGCCGCTTGTGCTTTGACAGGGTCAGGGTAATCCACACTCATCGAAAACGCGATCGTGGTGGACTTGCCGCTTCCGCCTCCCGTGAATTCGGCACTGACAGGCGAAAACGTCACAGAGTCTCTCAACTTCTCGATAATCTTGGACAAGGGCTGCGAACTGCGTTCCTTTGTATAGAGGTCGAGCCGCTGGATCATCTCAATGAGATCCGGTCGACTGAGCACTTGCTGGCGCACCTTGGCGACGCGCTGATCAATCGCCTCGTCCGATTGATCTCCGGGCATGCCAATCTGCATTTGCGGGGATTCCACGAGCAAGATGGATGACGAGCGATAGGACGTCGGAAGAACAAAGGCCGCAACGACGCCGGCGATGAACAAGACAACAGTCGGCACGATCAGCAGCAGCTTCCGCTGCTTGGCGATCGCTGGAAGGTGAGCCAGAAACGACGACGGCCCCGTATCCTCTTCAACCCATGCAGCGGTCATCGCATATCTCCGAACGCATAACGGACACCAAATCCAAATGTCAGGTTTGCTTTGCGCGCAGTGGGGTCACGGTAGCTGTCTGCGAAACTTGCGGTCAAGTTCCCCTGCAGCCGCTGCGACAGTCGCCGACTGTAGTTCAGGCTGGCCTGACCATAGTCAAACGACCCATTATTCGGAACGTTTGGCTGGTTGACCTGACCTGAGCGGGAATAGTTGGCGTTTGCATCGATGCTGCTCTTGGCATCGAGCCGCACACTGTAACTGAGGCCAACGGACGTCTGAGGGCGCACGGTACCGCCAAATGATGTCGGCTGGACCGACCGGGCGCCGACAAGGCAAAACTTGCTGTATGTGCCTGCGTTGCACAGGTTGAAGCTTCCGGACGCGCTGTTCTGCCCGTATTTTCCTAAGGGACCGGTGATCGACGAATGGCTGACACCAAGGGCGGCCGACACGCTCCAGCTTGCACCGAACTTGGTGTTGAACGTGAACTGCGGCGAGACGGTGGTTGCATCGCCAATCACTGTCCTGCGATAGTCGGAGCGCGACACGCCAACATTGAGCCCAAGGGAAGTCCGGCTATTCAGGATCCGACTATAACCGAAGCTGCCGCTGACGCTGTTATACTCCTGCGCAACACTGCCCGAGGGAAACCGAACGACAGAGAAGCCTCCCTGCGCATGAAAAGTATCTCGCGCTGATGCGACATAGCCCATGCTAAGCCCACCGGTAAAAGATTGTCGGCGCTGGCGTAGGCCAGCCAGGGCGATATCGCCCGGTAGGGGTGGGAACGTGCCCCCATTCGATGGGTTGTTTCCAAACGTCAGCAAGTCATTGGCGCCGACAACGGAACTGTTGTATCCAAGGTCTGCACTGTAGTTTAGCCTGGGCGAGAGCTTTTGGCTGACGCTTGCGCTAGCCATGAAATCATCGCTGGACCGGTAGCGCCTGGAAAATTCGGAGTGCTTGTACGTAGCATTCAGGCCAATCGTTTTGGCGCTGTCCACGATCTTGAGCCCCGGAGTAATGGTTACGATGGCAGAGGCCGCCGACGTGTTGGGACCACTGAGCAAGTAAGGATTGGCAGCCATTTCACCCGAAAGTGATGCGTTGATTGATGCACGGGTTTCCGCATACGCCGTTGATCCGCCGAGCAATGCCCATGCAACGACCAGCCCGGACGCCGCCCTTTCAAGTCCTGTCAAAAGCCCGTTTTGCCGTTCTGGCGTAAAATAGGTCATGGGACGATCACCGTATCTCCGCTTTCAATCTGCGGAATTGAGTTTGCTGTAATCTCGCGCGCGGCTGCGCCACCCTTATACGCAGCAGAGATTCGTGCTCGAATGGTCGTCAGTTTGGTCCCGGCCTTGCGGATGATGGTGACGCTATCCAGTCCGGCGAATTCATCCGGCCCGCCTGCATAGCTCAGCGCTTCGATCAAGTTGACATAGCGACCCGGCGAAAACGTGCCCGGGCTTTTGACCTTGCCTGCAACCGTGAACTGGAACCCTGACGGGCTCTTGACCGAGACCGTCACTTGAGGGACCTGTCCGCGATACTGGCTCGCCAGCCCCTTCGTAATGACTTCCTCGATCTGGGTCGGAGACTGGCCAAGAGCAAAGACTTTCCCGACGAGCGGGAAGGAAAAGGTGCCATCAGGCAAAATGCGAATTGACCTTTGCAGCCTGTCTTCACCCCAGACATAAACTTCAATGTCATCGCCCGGGTTGATGGTGTAGGGACGCAGCACCTGTTGCTGGGGTGCTGGCTGTGATGCTGCTGCTTCATCTGCAGCACCCGCTGCTGAAGCCGCCAATACTAATGTCAGCAAGAGTGCCAAAGCAAAATTCCAGTTTTTTGAGTTCCCAGAAGACGGTCATGCCATGCGCCTCGCGGTTTTGGAAGCCTCATCGCATAGAAATGATGGTGAATGACGTCATTGCGTCAAGTCCAGCCAGAACCGGCGCTGCTGCGTTTTTTGGCATGTCCAATCCTTGAAAATTTGGTCGTTTGGTTGCGCTATGTTTACAAATGAAGGTTAAGGATGTCGTACGCACGTTCTGCGCAACAGAGGGTGTATGGTTCCTCTGACTCTGCCTGATTGGATGACGCAAGATGAGATTGAACAGTTTGTATGTCGTTGCAGCATTGGTATTGGCATCGGCCTGTTCATCCCGTCAGGAAAAGGCGGAACAGTTTTCCGCTGCCGCAAACGCCCTGGTTGCGGCTGGGGACTTCGAAGGCGCGCGCAAGGAAATTCTAAAAGCAGTTGCGGCGCGTGACGATGTGCCCGAGCAATGGCTTCTGCTTGGTCGCGTGGATCTGGAGACCGGTCGCCCTGCCGACGCCTTGCTGGCCTATTCTCGGGTCCTTGAACTCGATGCGACCAATATCGAGGCACTACAGCTTGTGGCAGAGCTTTCGTTCCAGTTTGGCAACACGCGAGAGGCAGCCAAGTCGGCCGACCGTGTTCTGGCGCTAGACCCAAACACAACCCGCGCAATTCTGGTCAAGGGACTCATTGCATTGGGTAAAAAGGATGCCGCAGGAGCCATGTCCGCAGCAGAGTCCATCCTGAAACTGAAGCCCAAGGATGAATTTGGCCTTGTGCTCAAGGCGCGGGCACTGGCTATTGGCAAGGACTATCAGGGCGCTGTGAAAATCATTGAGGAGGGCGTTCCCGAGGCACAAAGAACAGAGGCATCATTTGCAACGCTGTGCGAACTCTACCGGGTGCTCGGGGACAAGGATCGCGTTGTCGGCAATATCGACAAGCTTCTGGCACGCCGCCCCAATGATGCCGACCTGAAACTTGATCTGGCGGAAGTCCTCTACAAGTCAGGGAATGTGGCAAGGGCCCGAGCCACTCTTTATTCGCTTCTTGTTTCTCAGCAGAACAATGTGGAGGTTGTGCAGAAGATCAGCGAGCTATGGACAGAGAATGACGGATCTGCCCTCACTCCGGCTCAGCTCAAGGTGATTTCGGACAAGGGATCGAAAACGGCGCGGCTCGGTGTGGCGCGATACTTGATTGATCGCGGCCAAGCCGATCTCGCTGCGAACATGCTTCGTGTCAGCGATGACGATGGCGACAAGGGCGAAGCAGCCGATGCAAAAGCCCTCTATGCAACAGCCCTGTACAAGCAGGGCAATGCGGCAGGCGCGCGCGCCATCGCCGATCAAATTCTCGCAAGCGACAAGAACAACATCGATGCGCTTTTGCTTCGCGCGCGTATTGCGCTCAGGCAGCGCGACCTGACGGCAGCGCTGAACGATGCGCAGATCGTGGTACGCGATTTTCCAATGAGCGAGCAGGGCCGGATTCTGCTCGCGGAGATTTACCTGGCCAGGCAGGATCCTCAGCGCGCGCGCCAGACCTATGAGGAGGGGATCAGCGAAAACCCGCAGAGCATCATCATCAGCCGGACATATGCGCAATATCTTTTGAAGACAGGAGATTCAGCGCGTGCGATTGACGTTGCGCGGACATATGCGCGAAAGAGTCCGTCGTCAGTTCCGGGATGGGAGTTGCTCGCCTTTGTCTGTAAGCAGGCAGCCAACATCAATTGTGCGGCACAGGCTCAGGCCGGGCGTGACAAGGCCGCCTCTGTGTATACAGTGGACGACCGACCAGGTTCGCTTCGCAGCCGCGGGCTGTTTGGCAGGTTGTAGTGGGAAACGGGGATGAGAAACTTGAGCTTGGCAGGCGTGCGTGATGCCTGAGTCTCAACGGCCAGCACAGACAGTCAACAAACGTGTTCGCTTTACGTCAAATGTTCTTCGGACAGTTGGCGTATTGAACGATGCACTGTGCCTTTTTATTGGCTATTTTGTGTCCATTGGCATTTACCAATGGTCCGCAGGGCAGCTGTTCGACCATACCATTCATGAAACTGCAGCCATTGTCTTGGGCATCAATTTCTTCCTGATCAGGATTTCAAGAGACTCATATACAGAATTCCGCGGACAGGGTGACGATGTCGGCGAGGGCGCCATGGTCGATTTCGTGATCGGCGCGATGCTGACCGGTTTCACGATTATCCTGTTTGACGTCTTCACGGAAATTTCGCGCGGCCTTACCCTCATTTATGTTGTGGTTTGCCTGGTGCTGCTGTTCCTGAGCAGGATCGGTTTTCGCAAGATCGCCTGGCTGCTGATGGACATGGGCTATATCGGGCAACGTGTTGTCGTCTACGGTGCTGATCGCGCCGTTGCGTCAAGGGTCATGGAACTGCTTGCCATCGAACGGCTTCCACACCTCAAGATCATTGGTTTTGCGGATGACCGAAAGACGCGTGTGGACCAGTCTGCCATCGGAACTGCCAATTTCGTCGGCGGGTTTCCAGAATTGCTGAAGATGGCGCAGGACGGCGATCTGGATCAGGTCATCATTGCTTTGCCCAAGGTCCAGCAGGAACGCCTCGATTCGATTATCGACAGGCTCAGCGCCGCAGCAATTGACGTCTGTTGCATGCCGCGCGAAATCCTGGAGCTGAAATCGAGCTACCGCATGAGCTCGATCGGGTCACTGCCTGTATTGAGTTTGTGGCAGCGGCCGATCCGGGATCTCGATATCGTCGTCAAGGAAGTTCAAGACAGGCTGATTGCGCTCATTGTGCTTGTCGTCCTTTCGCCAATCATGGCGTTGACCGCACTTGCAATCAAACTCGAAAGCAAAGGGCCGGTCCTGTTCGTGCAGCAGCGGTTCGGTTTCAACAACCTGGAAATCGGGATTTACAAGTTTCGGTCAATGTATGTTGACCAGCAAGACGTGTCCGGCGCCGAACGCACGACAAAGAATGATGAGCGTGTCACCAAGGTCGGTAGAGTTATTCGCCGTCTCAGCATCGATGAATTGCCGCAGTTGCTGAACGTTCTAAGGGGCGAAATGTCCCTTGTCGGGCCAAGGCCACATGCCACGCAAATGCGCGTGGGAGACAAATTCTATTTTGACGCAGTCGAGGGCTATGCGGCCAGGCACCGGGTCAAGCCTGGTATAACGGGCCTCGCGCAAGTGAGAGGCCTGCGCGGAGAAATCGATGGCATCGAGCGGGCCAAAAAGAGGGTCGAGTATGACAAATACTATATCGACCACTGGTCGCCGCTGCTCGATATGCGGATAATCCTTGAAACCTTGTTCATCATCGTCTGGGATCGCAATGCCTATTGAGGAGGGCGATGGCGGCAGGACTCAATCATTCCTTGACCTGGAGTTCTCAACCCAGTCTTTCCAAGAGGTGATCGCAGATGTGGCAGAACGGGCCGTCCAGCCTCAATTCTCCTACATCGTCACGCCAAACGTTGATCATGTCGTCAAACTTCGCACCGTTGCGAAATCAAATGCGGTGCCTGATTTTGCCAAGGCCTATGATTCAGCTGCGTCACGACTTTGTGACAGTCGCATCCTGGCCGGACTGGCGGCCGCCTTTGGTATCCGGCTTCCCGTCGTCCCGGGGAGTGATCTTACTGTTGCGGTATTCCGCGATCTGCTTGGTCCCGGACGCCGCGTCGCGATCGTTGGGGGTAACGATCGGACCATCCCGCGCCTTTCCGCGCTCTTTCCTGGAATCCAGTTTCAGCAGCATATACCGCCAATGGGGATGCTCAATAATCCATCTGCAATGAACGCGGCTGCGGATTTCGTGGGCGCTTGCAGGGCTGAATTCATCCTGTTTGCAACGGGAGCGCCGCAGAGTGAAATTCTCGCCTTGCATTGCCTGCAGCGCAGTGACGCCGCCGGGGTCGGCCTCTGTATTGGTGCATCAATTGATTTTTTATTAGGAGACCAAAACCGCGCTCCGCGCTGGATCCAGCGCATGGGGCTGGAATGGGCTCACAGACTTGCGTCAAACCCGAAACGCCTGTGGCGCCGCTATCTTGTCGAAGGGCCCCGGATATTCGTGATCGCAGCACAATGGTGGTGGTCGCGTCGGCGCAACCGCGATGGGCTATCCTAGTCCTGACGCTTCGTACGGACCCATTCTTTCTCTGCACCCTTGAGCAGCTTCAGATAAACAGGGATTTTCCACAGCACGTAAAGTGGAATGCGCAAAAGAGCTCCAGGCGAGAGCAATGAGCGGCCGTCCCTCAGCCATGCAATCACCAATAGGAAAAGGCTGACTGCCATCACTGCGCCGAGTGCAATAGCGGGGCTTGCCGTGCCGCCCAGTGCAGCGAGCAGGGTAAGACCTGCCAGCAGTGCAAGACCGGCCATGAACAGCAGGGCCAGGGGAGGGACGAGCAAATGGAGGCCAAGCCGCAGCAGCGCAAGTTGCCCTTTGGCAATGCCACGCCCAAGGCTTGGCAGGGCGTGCTTGACTGCCGTTCCGATAAACCCGTGTTCCCAGCGGGTGCGCTGCGTCAGCGTATCCTTTGTAGCGGCAGCGTCGCTCCAGACTCGCCCGGATTCGACCAGAATTGGCCGAATTCCCGCACGCGTCAGTTCGACCGTGACAGCCAGATCCTCGACAATGTTCGATGAGGCCAGCGCCAGCTGTTCGAAAATGCTCCAGGGAAAGGCCATTCCGGTACCTGTCAGCATCACCGGGCCTCCAGCCCTGACCAGGCCCCGCTGTCGAACCAGATTCTTGATCATGAATGCAAAGTTCGAAATCTGGACCATCGGGCCGGCATCCGTTCCGGCTCGCATCAGGTTCACCGACTGCACGGGTCGCGCGCTATTCAGCGCCGCCGACGAAAGACTCTCGACGGTGCCTGCCTCCGGGATGCAGTCCGCATCAAGAATGATCACACAATCTGGCGGAGACTGTGCCAGATGTGCACGTCCGAAATCGAGCGCATAGCCTTTTCCGCGCTGATCCGTATCCCACCGTTCAATGACTTCACATCCACAGTCCCGAGCAGCGTTCGCAGTTGCATCGGTGCAATTATCTGCAACCACAAGGATGGAAGCGCCCGGCGGCAGGACTTTCCGAACCTGCATCAGCGTGCCGGAAATGCCGGCCGCTTCATTGTGCGCCGGAATGAGAACAGTTGTCCTTATCCGTGCGGCAGGGAGAGCCTGATTGGCCCGCAGTGGCCAAAGGCCGAGCAAGACTTCATTGATGAAGACAGCAAAGATCGCGATCACCGGAATAGTGGCGATCCACATGATCATTCCCAATGCAGTCAACTCAAAAACTCCAGCGATTTGGCCGAAACATCAAGGCCCTGATGTGAGGGCGTAACGTGCAGGTCAAGTCCGGTTGCCGAATGCACAAGGATGCGAGCTACATCGCATGTGTATCATGTTGGGCCTGTTCCTGGGGGGCGGGGGGAGGATCGACCAGATGCGGATGAGCAACCCATTTGAATCCCTTGAACATTTTCAGTTGCTGGCCATTGCCGAGATCACCGCCCGAACAATTGAGCATCTTGTTAACGCAATTGTCCATCCAGACCTGCATGATATCGTCATCCCACGCGCCGAACCAGTCGGTGTGAAAGCTGGTTCCCGGCTTCATGGGCATGCCGGGCATATTGTCGGACGAAAGGTGCCAGCTGTCGAATGTGCCGTTCCATTTCCCGGAACGATCGAGGGTTTCATCAACGCTGTACCATGCGCCAAGCGTGAACGTCGGAATGATGTAGGGATGAGACGGGGGGCAGCGATAGGCGCCATCCGCGCCGTAACTTCCGTAGGATACATGCGATCGATGGTCAGGGCTGTCGAGGTCTTTCCCATTCCAGCATTCGGGCGCACTGATGACAGCCCCAAGCTTGTTGCCGATCGGGCAATTCTTGGCGGCATCGGCGATTGACGGATAGTGCCCCTGAATTCCGGTCGGGCCGTCGCAATTGAAATAGCCACCACCTGTTCTGCGGGATTTTCGATTGAGCATGTCATGACCAAAAATGAAACGCAGACCGCGCGGGATGCCAACACAGGCCGTTCCCTGGCGCTTGCATTCGGGATCGTTGGATGGCCTGCGCTTGTAGTAGATGCTGACATAATCGGGGCGCACGACTTTGCCGTGGCCATTCAGCATCGCAGGCATCCAATAGGCCGAACGATTGAGACGGCTTGTGCACGTGCTGTCGCCTGTCAATCGCAGGCTGGCATAGGTGGATGCTGCATCCGCAGCGGTGTTGCCGAAGAATTGATGGAGGTGAGATTTTCCTGGTTGGCCCGGATAGACGATCGGATCATCGTATGAAATTTGCCCCGCACTGCAAATGAAGCGAAACGCCCCGACCACATCCGGTGCTGCACTTGGCGGAATCGTTCCGGATCCCCATGTCGGCACCAGCTCCGACTTCACATCGAAATTGCTGGGAATGGATTCCAACTCAATGCTTGGGTCGGGCAGTGCCTCCTTCCCATCCTTGTTCTTTGCTCCTGCGGACTCTGCAGTCGGCATTGCCAGAACCAGCAACAGGACTGCCATAAGGAACCTGAGAAGGGGGTGACCCGGCCTTGCTGCTGTCGGAATGAATTGGTCAGCGGTCTTCACGACTGGATCTCCCGATTTGGCACACTCGAGTTACATGCCAGTTTCGCAGTTTGTCTCAGATGCATTTGCAGCATATCAGTCTTTTGCACATCGCAAAGAGGCAACGATGATCTATGGCTGGTCTCCCGGGATCGGGGATCCCACTTTCCTCGGATGGTTTACTGTAGTCCTCTACTTCGTCGCCGCGCTTGCATGCGTTTTTGCGTCTCGCAAAGAGATTGAGGCGGGTCGCTTGTGGTGCTTTCTGGCCTTGGCGTTGGCGCTTCTCGGGCTCAACAAGCAGCTTGATCTCCAGTCACTCCTAACCGCCTTTGGCCGTGAGCTTGCCAATTCGGAAGGTTGGTATGATCGTCGCCGTGACGTTCAGAAGGCCTTTGTGGCCGTGGTTGGCGTGATCGGATTGCTGGGCGCAATCGTTACATCGGTCAAATTGGGGAAGGCGTCGCGGCAGATCAGATGGGCCTTTGCGGGATTCCTTTTGTTGGGCGCGTTCGTCTGTATTCGTGCGGCGTCCTTTCACCATGTTGATCGCTTTCTGAACTCGGGAATTTTCGGGGCGCGGTTCAACTGGATTTTTGAGCTTGGCGGCATTGCAATCATTGCATTCAATGCAACGCGCGCGCGCAGAACAGTTAGGCCAAACACTTCCTGTATTGGCCGAAGTGCTGAAAAGGCGGCGCTCTAACTCAGGGGAGGCGGGCTGACGACCCGCGGGTTTGCGGTCCAGCTGAAGCCGGAGAACATATTCAGCTGCTTGCCATTGCCAAGGTCACCGCCCGAGCAGTTCAGCAGCAGGTCAATGCAATGACTGGTCCAGATTGACATCACTGATGAGTCCCATGCGCCGAACCAAGTGGCATGGAAGGAGGTTCCGCGGGTCATCATGGTG
>CAYSCC010000037.1:0-9927 GCA_964429375.1 uncultured Chakrabartia sp. | reverse complement strand
GGCCAGTATCTGATATTGCCAAATTCCTTCGCCACCGATCAGGCGAGCGAGGGCATAGATCAGAAACAGGCCAATGGGTTTGCGATCCCAGACATCCACATAAGGCAGTTGTCCATGTAGCAGGGCTTCGCCGACCAGCAGATAGAACTGCTCGTCGATATGGATGAGCGGATACCCAAGGACTTGCGCGCGAACGACTATGCTGACGATCAGGAGGAGTCCCGCCGTGGCAAGCGGGTTGTTTGAGAGACTGCTTATGCGGGGCCCGATTGTCGGGCGAGCCCATCCAGCTTGAGTCATCTCAGGATCGGCGCCAGGTCAGCAAAGACGACGCTGAGTAATTCCATAGGGCGCCGATTATCGCGCCCGCAGCTCCAGCCAGCCACCAGGGCTCGCGGGCTGAATAGACCATTGCCCCGATACCGACGTTTGCAATCGCCCCAAGCCCACAAACGCCATAAAAGCTCAACAGACCGAACAGCATCGCCCGGCCGCGCAACCGGCGATCGCGGAAGGTCAACAGATTATTGGCAAAGAAGTTGCAGGCAATGGCTGTTGCCACAGCGCAGGTCTGAGCTGATTTGAACTGCAGCCCGGCGTCAAGAAGCAGGCCAAGAATGCCCAAGTGTATCAGTAGACCCGCACCACCGACTGCTGCGAACAGAATGAAGCGAGGAGGAAGCCACCGCCCTGCCAGCTTGTCGAGCAGCAGCATGAGAAAGTCGATTGCAACGACCGCATCGAGCTTGCTTGTGCCTGCCGTGCGGATCCGAAACTCGTACGGAATTTCCTTGACGCGAAGGGGTTCAGGGCTCGACAACAGGATATCGAGCAACAGCTTGAAGCCCATATTGGAGAGGCGGGGAGCCAGTGCAACGATTCGGGCCTTGGGAAGAGCAAAAATCCCGCTCATTGGATCGCTGACGTCCATTTGAGTGAGCTGCTGGCTGATTCTGGTGGCAAGGGTGCTGATCTTCAGGCGGCTTTTGCTCCATTGTCCTGTCGATCCTCCGACCGCCTATCGGGTTCCAATGGCGATGTCGCACTGGCCGCTTTCAATCGCGGCAAGCATGCGCGGCAGGATTGCCTCATCATGCTGCAAGTCCCCGTCTATGACGGCGACAATGGGCGCAGTGGTTGAAAGCATGCCTTCAATGACGGCGGAGGACAGGCCTCGGCGGCCAAATCTCTGCAGCAGGCGGATCCCCGTCCGGGTCCGGGCGATCCCTTCGACAATGTCCGCCGTGCCATCCGATGACCAATCATCCACAAAGACCGCCTCCCACGAGCAGCCGGACAGGGCTCGGTCCAGTCGATCGATCAGGCGGGCGACATTTCCCGCTTCATTGCGAGTTGGGATGATGACGGCAAGCTGAGGCGGGGCAAAATCAATGCGCCCGGGCAAATCAGGCACTGGACTGCTATAGTCTGCCCGACGATCATCAAGCTGCAATGTCACAAATACACCAGTAAATGGGCGCCCACCGGGCACCGGCCTGCTGCGGATACACCGATCAGCCCGTATTTGGTTTCAGACCAGATTGACCCGGCCCTGCTCACGGGGCACGATCCGGGCCGGGAAATGATTTGACGAAGCTGCTTGGCGATCAGGAAAAGCCGCAGTAATGCATCGCTGGCGCAACAAGGTGTATTGCGCTTATAAAACACTTATGGCACGAGGCGGATTGTGAGCGAACTCGATTTCTCGGCAATGCGTGCGGCAATGGTTTCCAACCAGCTGCGCACGAACAAGGTCAATGACCCGCGCGTTGTTGCGGCAATGAAGGTTGTCGCGCGTGAACGCTTCGTGTCGGCCGAACGCGCGGCACTGGCATATGTGGATGTTCCGATCCCATTGGGGCATGGTCGAGCGCTCAATTCGCCATTGGTAACGGCACGCCTTATCGCCGAATCAGCGATCGAACCTGGAGAAAAGGTCCTGCTGATCGGTGCCGCAACCGGCTACGCCGCGGCGCTTCTGCAAGAATTGGGAGCCAATGTGACGGCGCTCGAGGTGGATGAGTCACTTGCCGCGATCGGAAAAGCGGCCGGGCTGCGGTATGTGGTGGGCCCGCTGGAAGCAGGTTGGCGCAAAGGTGCGCCCTATGATGTCGTTTTGATCGATGGCGCGGTTTCGGCCGTGCCAACGGCCATTTCGGCGCAACTGGCTGACGGTGGTCGATTGCTGGCCGGGTTGATCGACAGGGGCGTGACGCGTCTGGCGCTGGGTCGCAAGTCCGGACAGGGTGTCTCGCTTGTGGCCTTTGCTGACCTTGAGGCGGTGGAGCTGCCCGGGTTTTCATCTCCCGAAAGTTTTAGTTTTTAAGAGAAGTATGATGACCAAGCGATTGAAAAATAGTATTTTGTTGTTGGGATCGCTCGGGCTCATTTCGTCATCTGCTGGTGCGGAAACGCTGAGAGAAGCGCTGGCAAAGGCCTATGCCACCAATCCAACCCTGACTGGCGCTAGGGCCGGTCAGCGCGCGAACGATGAAAATGTCCCCATCGCCAAATCGCGTGGGCGACCGGGTCTCGACCTTTCCTCAGCCTATAACGAGAACCTGCAAACGTGGAGTAGCGCATCCCCAGCACGGCAGGCCGCGGGGCGGCTGAATTTTGATATCCCCATCTATCAAGGCGGTGCCGTTCGTAACGCGATCCGCGCGGCCGATTCACGAGTCGATGCAGGTCAGGCCGATCTGAGGGGCACGGAATCGAGCGTCTTCAGTAGGGTCGTTGCGGCCTATATGGACGTCCTGCGTGATGAGGCCATTGTGGGGTTGAACCGCAATCAGGTGAAAGTCCTACGAACCAACCTAGAAGCAACGCGTGATCGGTTTGAGGTCGGTGATTTGACCCGAACGGATATTGCCCAGTCCGAATCACGGCTGGCGCTTGCGCAAAGCCAGCTTGAAGGTGCAGAATCCAATCTGATTGCGAGCCGGGAGCGTTACATCCAGCTTGTTGGCAATGAGCCGAGCAATCTTCAACAACCTCCGCCATTGCCAAACCTTCCGCAAACGCCTGACCTTGCTGTTGAAAAGGCTCTGGCGGGCAATCCGGATCTGATTTCGGCGCGCAAGACCCAGGAAGCCGCCCGTTTTGACGTTGGGGCGGCGAAGGCAGCACGTTTGCCCAAGGTGTCTCTCGTGGCAGACAAGAGCTATGCAAACTTCCTGAATTCGCTGCAGTCCTTCATTCCCGGCTTTAACACGTCGCAGACGTCTGAGAACGCATCCGCCGGGGTTCAGGTGACCTTGCCCCTCTATCAGGGTGGTGCGCCCAGTGCGCAGGTTCGTCAGGCACAGGCGCGCTCAAGTCAGGCGATCGAGCAAGTGATTGAGGCCGAGCGGAGTGTTATCGCCCAAACACGTTCAGCGTTTGCAAGCTACCGGGCATCGAACGCCGTGATCGTATCATCAGAAGCTGCCGTTGCGGCGGCCGCATTGGCCCTTGAAGGGGTTCGGGCTGAAAACACGGTTGGAAATCGCTCGATCCTGGACATCCTTGATGCTGAGCAGGAATATCTGAATGCGCAGGTCCAACTCGTATCGGCGCGCCGCAATGCCTATGTTGCGGGCTTTTCGCTTTTGGCTGCGATGGGGCAGGCCGAAGCGCGGAATTTGGGGCTTGACGGCGGCGCCCTGTATGATCCGGAAACCAACTACCGCCGGGTCCGCTCAAGCCTTTCTGACTGGGATAGCGACCCCAAGCCAGCGCCCGTCGCAACACGAACCGTTGACACAGTGGCACAAAATCCGTCAGTAAAGGGCGAATAATGACGTCAAGGTGGGCATGATGAGTGATATCAGCAACGAGCCGACGATGGAGGACATCCTGTCTTCGATCAAGAAGATCATCTCGGAGGACAGCGCCAAGGTGCTGACTGCACCGCGTGCGCGCCGTGGTGGATCGAAAGAGGATATCGTTCCCGTACAGCCCCTTGCCGACCCAAAGCCGGCCATGGAGTCATCTGAAGAAGACGTTCTTGAACTGACCGAAGCATCTGCCGAACCGGAATCGATCAGCGAGGCACCAATGGCACAAACCCTAGTTTCCCCGAATGCTGAGTCAGCGAGCCGCGCGGCACTTGGCGCTTTGTCTGCACTGATCGTAAAGCCTGAAGTCCATGGCAGCGACACCCTTGAAGGGCTGGTTCGTGAAATGCTGCGTCCCATGCTCCGGGAATGGCTGGACGCGAATCTGCCGCAAGTGGTGGAAAGCCTGGTCGCCAAGGAAATTGCGCGAATTACTGGAAACAGCCTGGGCTGATTGCCTTGCCAGTTGATGATGCGGCTGGCAAAGGCCGCGCGTCATGACTGAGCTATCCAAAACATTCGACCCGTCTGCCATTGAATCCAGGTGGTACAGCCATTGGGAAACGACAGGCGCGTTCCGCCCTGCGCGCCCTGACGCCGAACCGTTTACCATCGTCATGCCGCCACCCAATGTGACGGGCAGCCTGCATATCGGTCATGCGCTTGACAACACGCTGCAGGACATTTTGATCCGCCACGCCCGTCTGCAAGGCAAGGACGCCCTGTGGGTTTGCGGGACTGATCATGCCGGTATCGCCACCCAGATGGTCGTCGAACGGCAACTGAACGAGCGCCAGCAAAAGCGGACGGATTTTTCGCGTGAAGACTTCGTTGCCAAGGTCTGGGAATGGAAGGCGGAAAGCGGTGGCGCCATTACGCGCCAGCTGAGACGGCTGGGTGCGAGTTGTGACTGGTCCAATGAACGATTTACAATGGACGAGGGCTTTTCGCGGGCTGTCATCAAGGTCTTTGTCGACCTGTACAAGCAAGGCCTGCTTTACCGAGACAAGCGGCTGGTCAACTGGGATCCGGGCCTGAAGACGGCCATTTCGGATCTCGAAGTTGAAACCGTGGAGGTCAACGGCAAGTTCTGGCACTTAAAGTACCCACTTGAGGATGGCAGTGGGCACATCCTGGTCGCCACGACGCGCCCGGAGACAATGCTTGCGGATATGGCTGTTGCCGTCAACGGAGAGGATCCGCGTTACGCGGCAGTTATCGGAAAGCATGTCCGCCTCCCCATCACTGGCAGGCTTATTCCGATTGTTGCTGATGAACACGCTGATCCGGAACTGGGATCGGGCGCGGTCAAGATCACACCCGGCCATGACTTCAACGACTTCGAGGTTGGCAAGAGGGCAGGGTTCAAGCCCGCAGAAATGCTCAACATGCTTGATGCCGAGGCACGCGTCATACAAACGGCTGATGGCCTGATCCCTGCAGAGTTGCTGGGACTGAGCGTCAAGGAGGCCCGCGAACGCGTCGTGGCGCTCATTGATGCTGCTGGGTTGCTCGACAAGATTGAGGACCGTGTCATCCAGACGCCATTTGGCGATCGATCAGGTGCTGTCATTGAGCCCTGGCTGACCGATCAATGGTATGTCGATGCGGGGACGCTCGCCCAGCCGGCGATTGAAGCCGTGCGCTCGGGAGCCATAAAGATTGTGCCCCAGTCCTGGGAAAAGACCTATTTCAACTGGATGGAGAATATCCAGCCCTGGTGCGTGTCCAGACAGTTGTGGTGGGGCCACCAGATCCCCGCATGGTTTGCCCAGGACGGACGTATCTTTGTGGCTGAAAGCGAAGCTGAAGCGCAGACTTTGGCGGGTGAGGGGGTTGCTTTAACTCGCGATCCCGACGTTCTTGATACCTGGTTTTCATCCGCCCTCTGGCCATTCGGGACATTGGGCTGGCCCGAGGATACAACGGCCCTGCAAAGGCATTATCCGAATGATGTTTTGATTTCGGGCTTTGACATTCTCTTCTTCTGGGATGCCCGCATGGCCATGCAGGGCTTACACTTCATGGAAGAAGTTCCTTGGAAGACATTGTATTTACACGGACTTGTTCGCGCTGCTGACGGCTCGAAAATGTCGAAATCCAAGGGCAACACGGTCGATCCACTTGGCCTGATTGACCAGTTCGGGGCAGACGCCTTGCGCTTTACGCTCGCGGCAATGGAAAGCCAGGGTCGCGATATCAAGCTCGATGAAAAGCGAGTTGAGGGATACCGCAACTTTGCGACCAAGCTCTGGAATGCTGCCCGCTTTTGCCAGTCCAATGGCATTGGCGCGTCTGTGGATTTGGCCGCTCCGCAAGCCGACCTTGCCGTCAATCGCTGGATAATTGGGGAGGTCGTGGACACCCTCTCGCAGCTCGACAGGGCAATTGCCGACCTGCGCTATGATGCCATGGCAGATGCCATATACCATTTCACGTGGGGAACCTTTTGTGATTGGTATCTGGAGCTGATCAAGGGCGAGATGAGCGCCGAAACCAAGGCAGTCGCGGGCTGGGTTCTTGATCAGATTCTTGTCATGCTGCATCCGTTCATGCCGTTTATCACCGAAGAGTTGTGGCATGCCATGGGACCGCGATCCGGCAACCTGATCCACGCACGCTGGCCGAATCCGCAAGCTGAAGTGAATACTTTAGCAAAGGCCGAGGTTGAATGGCTGATCACGCTCGTTGGTGAAGTCCGGGCCGCGAAAAACGAATTGGGCATTCCGCCCGGAGCAAGGCTTGATGCGTTTGTCAGGGATGCTTCGGACCAGACATTGGCGCGTCTGGAAGGCCAGAAGCCAGCCATTGCGCGCCTTGCCAGGCTGGAAAGCGTTTCCAGTACCTCAGCTCCCGCAGGTGGCGCGATACAGCTGGTCGTTGACGAGGCGACATTTGTGCTGCCTCTGGCGGGTGTAATCGATCTTGAGGCTGAACGTGCGCGCATTACCAAGGCGATTGCTGCAACTGCCAAGGAACGGGATTCATTGGCGGCGCGTCTCGGCAATCCGGCCTTTGTTGAAAAGGCCAAGCCTGACGCTGTCGAAAAGGCGCGTTCGGACCATGCGGAAAAGAACGCCGAAGTGGAAAGACTGACGGCAGCCCTCAAGCGTCTTGACTAGCATTGCCAAGCGGCTTTCCCGAGTTAAAGTGATTGCATTAGGATTGTCGGGCGAACATGGTTCACTGTTTCGGATTACTGCTGTAAAGGTGAAGGATCATGACTATGGCCCGTTTTCCAGCCCTTCGCCTCCGTCGCACCAGGTCCACGGCCTGGAGCAGAGCCATGTTCGCGGAGCATCATGTTACCCCTGCTCATTTGATTTGGCCGCTGTTCATAACGGACGGAAAGGGAGTCGAGGAGCCGATTGCCACGCTGCCTGGCGTTTCGAGATGGTCGGTTGACGGGATTGTTGAACAAGCTCGGGAAGCCCGGAAATTGGGGATTTCCTGCGTCGCACTCTTTCCAAATACTCCAATGGGACTGAGGACCGAAGATGGCCGGGAGGCGCTCAATCCGGACAATCTGATGTGTCGAGCCACACGCGCCATCAAGGATGCACTGGGCAATGACCTTGGGGTGCTCACTGACGTTGCACTGGATCCCTACACGGCCCATGGCCATGACGGACTGGTCGACGCAAATGGTTATGTCCTGAACGATGCAACAATGGAGGTCCTGGTCGAGCAGGCGTTGAACCAGGCAAAAGCGGGTGCGGATATTATTGCGCCGTCTGACATGATGGATGGGCGGATAGGAAAGGTGAGGGGAGCACTTGAGGGTGCTGGCCATGTGAATGTGCAGATCATGGCGTATTCCGCGAAGTATGCGAGCGCCTTTTACGGTCCGTTTCGAGATGCCGTTGGTTCAGGCGGTTTGCTCAAGGGCGACAAGAAAACCTATCAGATGGATCACGCGAACAGCGAAGAAGCGTTGCGCGAAGTCGCGCTTGACATCGCTGAAGGTGCAGACAGCGTCATGGTCAAGCCAGGCCTGCCCTATCTTGATATCATACGGCGAGTGAAAGACAGGTTTGAAATACCTGTTTTTGCTTATCAAGTTTCTGGCGAGTACGCCATGATTGAAGCTGCGGCCGCGGCGGGGGCAGGGGACCGCGATGCCTTGGTCCTTGAAACCTTGCTGGCGTTCCGCAGGGCAGGATGTTCAGGGGTGCTGACCTACCACGCTGCCCACGCGGCCAGGTTGCTCAATGGGTGAAACGATTGTCAAAACGGAGCGATTGCGCCTGAGGACATGGGATCGCTCCGACATTGAGCCGTTCATGATGCATCTCAACACGCCGAATGTCACGCGCTGGCTCGATGGCGTGAAAGACAGGGACTATTACGAAACGGTCTACGAGAAGATTGTGGCAACCCAGGAGGAACAGGGCCACTGTTTCTGGATTGTGGAACGGGCAATCGACAGTGCGCTGCTGGGCTTTTGTGGCTTGCGGAGAGGGGGACCCCCGGGAACCTGTGTGGAAAACCATGTTGAGCTCGGCTGGCGGCTTCGCGAGGATGTGTGGCGCAAGGGATATGGGCGGGAAGCTGCCTTGGCCTGCATTGAGTGGGGCTGGCGCATGCTCCCCGATGATCTTCTGGTTGCCTTTACCGTGCCGGGGAACGTGCCATCATGGTCGCTGATGAAAAGCGTCGGCATGAGCCCGCGCCCGGATCTCGATTTTGATCATCCGAGCTTTCCCGCAGGGCATGAGCTCAGCAGGCACATTGTTTACGGTATTGACCGACCGGGCAAGGATTAATCATTGGACAAGAGGGCGTCGCTATAGCGGACCTGTTCTGGGGGAAAATTTGCATGACACAGGTCGCTCCGTCGCCAGCCCATAGTTCCGCATTGCGGCTTCGTTTCATTGCGACAATCTGCGCCGGTTCCTTCCTGCTATTCCTTGTGCAGCCCATGGTCGCGCGCATGGCCCTGCCGAGGTTGGGCGGTGCGCCCACCGTCTGGAATTCGGCAATGGTGGTCTATCAGGCCCTCCTCCTGGGCGGATATGCCTATGCCCATTGGCTGGGCCGGTTTTCGGGCCGCACTCAGGCCCTTATTCATGTGCTGCTGTTCCTTGCCGCTGCATTGACCTTGCCCGTCGGCCTGACCGCATCGCTGCCTTCGGCCGACGCCAATCCGGTATTCTGGGTGCCGTATCTGCTGCTGACTTCGATCGGGCCCGTGTTTTTCGTCGTTGCTGCTCAGGCGCCTCTCATGCAGCGCTGGTTTTCGATTTCGGGAGGGGGAGATCCCTATCCGCTCTATGCAGCATCAAACATCGGCAGTTTTGGGGGGCTGATTGCCTATCCCCTTGTGCTTGAGCCCTTGCTGCCTGTGGCGAGCCAAAGCATGTTGTGGAGCGCAGGGTATGGCCTGCTCTTCCTTCTGGTCGCGGGTTCGGCGCTCATGATGCCTAAAGTGGTAGCCTTAGCTACGCCATCTGCGCAGGAATCAGAGGCTCCCGAATGGCGGACGATTGGTCGCTGGATTCTTCTCGCGGCTGTGCCCTCTGGGTTGATGCTGTCAACAAGCCTGCATCTGACCACGGATATTGTGGCCATGCCGCTGCTTTGGGTCGTTCCGCTTGGCCTTTACCTGCTCAGCTTTTCCGTGGCGTTTGCCGAGGATCGGAGGATGGCAGACGTCTGCCAGAGAATTGCGCCCTTCATCATCCTCATGGCCGGCTGTAGTGCATTCATGGATTCAACCAAGTTTCCATTCTCGTTCGCGTTTCTTACGCTCCTGTGCCTGTTTGTCGTTTCGGTTGCGCTTCATTCGGAAATGTTTGCCAGGCGACCCCACCCCGAGCACTTGACCCGGTTCTACCTCGCCATGTCGGTCGGAGGCGTCCTTGGCGGAATTTTCTGCGCGATTGTGGCGCCGCTGGTCTTTGACTGGACCTATGAGCACCCCATACTGATCATCGCATCGGCCCTTCTTTTGGCACCGCGAGCAATCTTTGAGTCGAGTCAGCGTTTGCTGGAGGGGGCGAACAAGCGAGCGGTGCGCGCTGCCATTGCGCTTGTGGCGCTCCTGTCGGCCGTGGCAGCGAGTGGAACGCTTATGAACCACACGCCGGGCTTCGTGCAGCCGGTTGCT
>CAYSCC010000036.1:0-9953 GCA_964429375.1 uncultured Chakrabartia sp. | reverse complement strand
TGAGCCTGCGCTGCCCCAGCTGCCGCCAATTCACGACCCTGTGGTTTCCCCGGCACGGATCAATCCGCGTTATGCCAATGCCCTCCAGCCAATCTATCCCCCGGGAATGATCCGCGCCGAGAGGGAGGGCTTCGCCACTGTCCGTGTCCTCATCGGAACGGATGGCAGAGTGAAGCGGGTGGAACCTATAAACGCAAGCGATCCGGAATTCCTTGATGCAACCCGCAAGCAGGCTGTTTCCAAGTGGCGTTTCCTTCCGGCAACGCGGGATGGGGAAGCGATCGAAAGCTGGCGCGAGATGACCGTTCGCTTCCAGCTGCCCGAGTAACAGGACAGGGCGGGGCTGGCGTTGCAGCCATACTCGCCCTATCTTGCGGCCATGGCTCTTCCTCCTGTGTCCCGGCCAACTGCCGCTCTTGCCGATCTTCGTGCGTTTCTTGCGTCGCGGGAACGCCATCAATGGGTGTTCGCCCTGCTCTCGGTTCTGATCACCGGCTACTTCATCACGGTCTTCCTGATCCAGTCGAAGACCAAGGAATACAAGCCGCCGGAAATCATCTGGGTCAAAAACTATGCGGCCAACCGCTCGGATGCCGAGATCAAGGCGCAGCAGATGATCGACGAAGAGAAGAGAAGGGCAGAACAGGCAGAGTTGAAGCGCCTCCAGGAAAAGCAACGGCAGGACTCGATCAAGCTGCAGAAAAAGCTCAGCGAGTTCGGCATTTGATCCAGGGTGACGATACGCGCTTTGTTGCCGCAGCTGTTGCCCTTGCTCGGCGAGGGCAAGCGCGGACCGTGCCCAATCCGAATGTTGGCTGCATTCTGGTCCGTGATGGTCGCATTGTCGGGCGCGGCTGGACCCAGGAAGGCGGGCGGCCACATGCCGAGGCCATGGCCCTCGCCGAAGCCGGCGCCTCTGCGCGGGGTGCGACTGCCTACACGACCCTTGAACCTTGCGCGCATGAAAGCGCACGCGGGCCGGCCTGCACGGACAGCCTGATCGAAGCTGGCATTGCGCGTGTCGTGTCTGCCGTGGCCGATCCGGACAAGCGCACAAATGGCACCGGTTTTGAACGTCTCAAGACACGCGGCATTGCCATCGACCATTCCGTTCTGGTCGAGGAGGCAAAGGCCGCGATGGCTGGCTGGTGGTCGCGTGAGGTATGTGGGCGACCCTTTGTTTCGCTCAAGCTCGCGACATCACTCGATGGCTGCATAGCGCTGGCCAACGGCGAAAGTCGATGGATTACGGGAGAAGCCGCCCGTGCGCATGCGCATCTGGAACGGGCCCGATCGAACATGGTGATTGTTGGCCGGGGCACCTTCGATGCCGACGCTCCAAGGCTGGATGTCCGGCTACCGGGACTTGAGCACAGGTCGCCGCGCAAGGGGCTACTGACAAGCGGACATGCGCCAGAGGGTTGGGAGGCGATATCCTCTCCGCAGCATATTTCCAACCTTTCGGGCGTGGACTGGATCCTCGTCGAAGGTGGAGCGGCCACAGCCGCAGCGTTCCTCAGGGCCGGTCTCGTCGATCGCCTCCTCATCTATCGTGCACCCATCACCATTGGCGCCGGGCTGGCCTCACTTGGCGACTTAGGGCTCGACCGCATGAACGATGCACATGGGCAATGGAAACGCAGTGTCACACGCCAGCTTGGCAGCGACACGCTCGACATTTACGTTCGGGCCGATAAGGGGCTTTAGCATGTTCACGGGCATCATCACCGATATTGGCACGATTCGGTCTGCAGAGCAGCGCGGTGACCTGCACTGCGTCATTGCATGCAGCTATGACACGGACACGATTGATCTGGGCGCTTCGATTGCCTGTTCGGGCGTCTGCCTGACTGTTGTGGACCGGGGAAAAGACTGGTTTGCTGTCGACATTTCGGCTGAAAGCCTCAAGCGCTCCGCACCTGGTTCCTGGGATGTGGGCCGCAAGCTCAATCTCGAGCGGGCCCTCAAGATTGGAGACGAGCTGGGCGGTCATATCGTAACCGGCCATGTCGATGGTGTCGGGACGGTGATGGGTATTTGCCCGGAAGGTGATTCACACCGGGTCGGAATCCAGGTCGATCGCACGATTGCGCCTTATGTGGCGGCCAAGGGCTCGATCGCCATCGACGGCGTGTCCCTGACCGTAAACGAAGTTGACGACCAGCCCGACGGCACCACCCATTTTGCCGTGAATATCATTCCCCACACGTGGGCCGTCACGGCCTTCAGCAGCCTCAGCCAAGGGCAGAAAGTCAATCTCGAAATCGACGTGCTCGCCCGTTACCTCGCCCGCATGCGAGAAGCTGCCGGCCGATAGCCCGGCCAGCCCCGCAGCCCAATTGCCCTGAAGGATCAAGACACATGGCCAAATTCCTGATCGTGGAAGCCCGCTTCTATGACCATCTCAATGACATGCTGGTCGCGGGTGCCAGAGCCGCGCTTGAAGCCGCCGGTCATGCCGTCGACGTCGTGACTGTGCCAGGAGCGCTCGAAATTCCAGGCACCATCTCGCTGGCCGCCGAGAGCGGCCGTTATGATGGATTTGTTGCGATTGGCGTCGTCATCCGCGGTGAGACATATCATTTCGAAATCGTCGCGGGAGAAAGCGCGCGCGGGATCATGGCACTGACCATGGATGGAATCGTCATCGGGAACGGGATACTGACCGTCGAGAATGAGGATCAGGCGCTCGTCCGCGCAGACCCTCAAAAGAAGGACAAGGGCGGCGAAGCGGCCAAGGCCGCCCTTGCCGTGCTCGCGCTGAAACAGCGCTTTGCCGACTAGCTCCCGGTTGCGGCGTCCACCAGCGCCGAATAGGTTGGATAATCGGTATATCCCTCCGGGCCGGGTGTATACCAGGTCCTGAAATTGTCTGGCGCCAGCTCGAAGCCATTGGCCAGCCGAGTCGGCAGATCAGGATTGGAAATGAACTTTCGCCCGAAGCTGATGGCATCGGCCAGACCGCTTTCCAGATCAGCGGTCGCCGATTCCAGGGTGTACTCCTGATTGAGAACAAGCGGTGCCTTGAAAACCTTGCGGATGTCTGGCGACACACGGGGTACATCGCTCTTCCCAAAAATCCCGAAGGTTTTCTGTTCGCGCAGTTCCAGAAATGAAATGCCGATCTCCTGAAGCGCGGCTGCAGCGGCCGTAAAAAGCGCAACGGGATTCGAATCATCGACGCCCTGTGTTTCGCCATTTGGCGACAGGCGAACGGACATTCGATCAGCGCCAACGGTCTGAACCAGCGCATGCGTGACTTCGCGCAGCAGCCGAATGCGGTTCTCGATCGGACCGCCATAATCATCATCACGAAAGTTTGAATTGTCCCGCAGGAACTGGTCTATCAGGTAGCCATTCGCAGCATGCAGCTGTACGCCGTCGAAACCCGCACTCATCGCGTTCCGCGCTGCAGCAACATAGTCTGCGATCAGTCGCGGTATTTCTTCAAGCTTGAGAGCGCGAGCCTGTTCGTATGGCTTCTTTCCGTTGGGTGTGTGCGCGTCTCCGGGCGCGGTAGTCGCCGAAGCGGAAACCGGCTGGGCGCCGCCAAGGAAGTCGGGATGAACAAGGCGACCCATATGCCAGAGCTGAAGTATGATCTTGCCACAGGCGTCATGGACTGCAGCCGTGACAGGCTTCCAGGCCTCAACCTGTTCCTGGGACCAGATCCCCGGGGCCGACGGCCAGCCCAAACCCTCCACGGAAATGCCTGTCGCCTCAGTAATGATCAACCCGGCGCCAGCGCGCTGTGCGTAATAGTCCGCCTTGAGTGCAGAGACCGGAACATGGGGGCCTTCACTCCGACCACGGGTGAGCGGCGCCATGACAATACGATTCTTTGCATGGATCGCTCCAAATTCGATTGGATCAAAAAGACTGGGCATTGAGGGTTTCCATTTGCAACGAGATTGATGAACCCGGATATGGGGTGAATGGCGCGGGGACAAGAACAAGATTTGATTTCAGGGCAGCAAGCGCATCTGCGCTTCGGCATCCCCGCACTTGTCCTTGGCAACCTGTGCCTCGCTTTTGGGTCCCTGTTCGTTCGCATGGCAGATACCGGGCCCGTTTCGGCGGCTTTCTGGCGGATTGCGCTGGCCACCCCATTTCTGTTTCTCATTGCGCGCATGGTGGGTGACCGGGCGCTGCGTCCTGATCGCAGATCCCTTGGACTTTTTGCTCTGTCCGGCCTGTTCTTTGCGGTCGATCTTGCGGCCTGGCATATTGGAATCAATCTGACGAAGCTCGCCAACGCCAATCTTTTGGGAAATTCAACGAGTTTTCTGCTTCCGCTCTACGCGTTCGCCATATCCCGCCAATGGCCGTCGCGCATGCAGGCGATTGCCATCGTGCTCGCAGCGATTGGCACCGTCTTGCTCATGGGCCGATCTTTCGAGCTTTCGCCGCGCAACTTTGCGGGAGACCTGCTGTGCCTCCTCGCGGGGGTTTTTTATACAGCCTATCTGCTTCTGATGGGCAAGATGCGGACCGGGATGGGACCATGGCCGGTCCTGGCCTGGTCAACGGCAATGAGCGCACTTCCCCTTTTGCTCATGGCTTCCGTTATGGGCGAGCCGCTGGTCCCGCAGGACTGGACCCCAATCATCGCGCTTGCCTTGCTGAGCCAGATCATCGGCCAGGGTTTGATGGTTTACGTGGTCGGGCGACTGTCGCCAGTCCTGTTCGGGCTGACATTCCTGCTCCAACCTATGGTCTCTGCCCTGGTCGGGTGGTTTGTCTATGAGGAGCGATTCGGTCTTGCCGACTGGTTTGGTGCCTTGCTGATCGGACTGGCTCTTGTCCTTGTAAGCCAGTCCGATCGCAAGCGTGCCTAAAATGCGCCGCCGAGATTATGCATCACCATGCACAACAACATCGGGATTGAAAGCAAGGTGTTCGTTCTGCTGAACATCATGGCGGTCGTGGCGGCCTTGGCCTTGGTATCCGCATCAGCTTCCACGATGCCGAGTGCCTTTTTCTGGTTTGGCCAGATGATGAACCAGACATTGAACGCCATGATCAGGGCAAGCCACATACCAATCCCGATCGAACGGACGCCATCCTGCAACGTCAGGGCTTCGACAAGATAGTTGCTCAGCCAGGCAACGAGCAATCCGGTGAGCACCGTAAACGCCGCACCCCAGCGAAACCAGAACCCCGCCTCCGGCGCGATATACTTGCTGACTGCCGGTTTAAGTTCAGCCGGAATTTTCGGCATGGTCGGGATCTGCGTGAAGTTGAAATAATAGAGATGGCCAATCCACATGATCCCCACGAGCACATGCAGGAAGGTCATCCATCCCTTTGCATTGCCCAGCCCTCCCATGTGTCCAAAGAGCAGTCCAAGCGCCAGGATCGTCCCCACGCCGACCACGGCCCACAGGTTGCCAAAAAACTTTGCCATGCTGCTTCCCCTATTTATACGCGGCCTCTGCCGCCGATTGACGGTGAATACCTAACACCCCAAATATGGCCTGTCACCGATGGAATGCACAATGGACCAATCACCTGCCGACATGACGCTTGACGAGTTGCGCCCGGTGCTTGCCCGCACCCTGCCTCGGCATGCCGGATTCGATGGCTGGAGCGACAGGGCCGTTGCAAGCGCAGCGGCCGAACTCGGCGTCGATCCATCTGTCGCCTATCTTGTCTTTGGCGGCGACCGCATCGACATGATCGATGCGTGGTTCCTCACAATCGATGAAGACATGGCGACGCAGCTGACGTCAGAACAGCTGAGCGGCATGAAAGTGAGGGAACGGATTACATCGCTGATCGAGGCAAGGCTGGGCTTGGTCCTTCCGCATCGCGATTCCTTGCGCAGGGCGCTGGCCATACTTGCCCTGCCCGCCAATACCCCCCACGGGCTGCGGCTTGGCTGGCGTGCGGCAGACGCCATGTGGCGCGCGGCTGGCGACACAGCGACTGACTATAATCATTACACGAAACGACTGATCCTGGGATCAGTCTATGCCGCCACCCTCTCCGTATTTCTTGACGACGAGAGCGAGGACCATTCCGAAACACGGGCGTTTCTTGGCCGACGGATCGACGCTGTCATGCGCTTCGAGCAGGCCAAGGCCAGGGTTGCGGGGTTCAAGCTGCCGTTCAGCCCCACACATTTCATTGGCCGCCTCCGCTACCCTGCGCGATGATGCTGGCCTAACCTTGATGTTAATGATAATCGCTCGCAAATTGCGAATCATTGAAACTGGCCTTGCGTGCGACTTGACGACCTGCCCTTGAATCATCCGGCAACCATTTCTCGCATCGATTGGGAGAGCCTTGGCCCGGCTACGGCTGGGAGATTGCGCGCGCTTGGGTTCGATGAAGGTCTGACGATCGAAGCCTTGCATTATGGAGGGCTTGTTGCCCATGACCCTATTGCCTGTCGCATTGGCAGGATGACGGTGGCGATCCGACGCAACCATGCGGCGCTGATCGACGTATCTCTTCCATGACTGCACTCCCCCTTATTGCCCTGGTTGGCAACCCGAATGCCGGAAAGTCAGCCCTGTTCAATGCCCTGACAGGCGCGCGCCAGAAAACCGGCAACTATCCGGGTGTGACAGTTGAACGCCATGTTGGCCGCATGGCTCTTCCCGATGGACACCCGGCGGAACTCGTTGACCTTCCCGGCACCTACAGTCTGGAGCCAACCAGCCCAGACGAGCAGGTCACGCGCGATGTCGTTACGGGCGTTCAGGAAGGGGAACGCAGGCCCGATGCCCTGGTGATTGTGGTCGATGCGGGCAATCTGGAAAATCATTTGCGCTTTGCGCGCGAATTGATCGCTCAGGGAATTCCTGCCGCCATTGCACTCAATATGGTCGACATGGCCGAGCGCGATGGACTGACGCTTGATCCTGCCCGGCTCTCCTCCGACCTTGGTGTGCCCGTGATCCCGACCGTTGCCGTACGCAAGCGCGGCGTGGAGCCGCTCAAGGCGGAAATGCTGACCCTGCTAGGCAAGGCTCCAAAGCCTCCGCAGCCGCTCGTCGAAGATTTTGCGACACGGCAAAGACAGGCGCGCTCCATTGCCAAGGCCGCAATCCTGCACGAGGCTCCCGCCCGCGCAACCACGCGTTCCATTGACCGCCTAGTCCTGCACCCCATCGGCGGCCCCGTCATTCTTGCGATGCTGCTGTTTGTGATGTTCCAGGCGGTTTTTGCCTGGGCAACACCCTTTGCCGATAGAATCGATGCAGCGGTGAGCCTTGTGCATGATGCCGCGCTTGAGGCTCTGCCCCCGGGCACAGTCCGGTCTTTCGTGGCCGATGGCCTGATCGCCGGCGTTGGCGCAGTGATTGTTTTCCTGCCCCAGATCCTGATCCTGTTCGCCTTCATCCTCATCCTTGAGTCCACCGGCTATATGGTTCGTGCAGCCTTTCTGATGGACAGGCTCATGGCAAGCGTTGGCCTGTCCGGCCGTGCGTTCATTCCGCTCCTGTCCTCGTTCGCCTGCGCCGTGCCGGGCATCATGGCCACCCGCACAATTGAAGACCCGAAGGACCGGCTCACGACGATCCTGATCGCACCATTGATGACATGCTCTGCACGGCTTCCTGTCTACGCTGTGATTATTGCAGCATTTGTGCCTGCACGCGACCTTTGGCCCGGCGTGGGGCTGCAGGGGCTGGTGCTCTTTGGCCTGTATGTCGGCGGCATCCTTGGCGCGCTGTTGGCCGCCCATGCCCTACGGCGCACGGTGACGAAGGGGAATGGCATGGGCTTCATGATCGAAATGCCCCGCTATCAGCTTCCGATCCTGAGCAATCTGCTCCTCGGTCTCTGGCAACGCGCCTGGGTCTTCCTGAAGCGTGCGGGAACAATCATCGCCGTGACGACAATGCTCCTCTGGGTCTTGCTCAATTTTCCGCGCGTGGATCCGGCATCAGGCGTAAGCCAGGTCGATCATTCCATTGCCGGGCGCGTTGCCAACGGCCTTGCTGTGGTTGTTGCACCCATTGGATTCAATCGGGACATTTCACTGGCGCTGATTCCGGCCATGGCCGCGCGAGAAGTGGCAGTCTCTGCACTGGCGACAACATATGCGATTGACGATCAGGATGAAGCGAAACGCGATCAGACACTTGGTGAACGTTTGAAGGGCAGCTGGAGCCTGCCAACCGCACTCGCGTTTCTGGTCTGGTTTGTTTTCGCGCCACAATGCATTTCCACGATCGCTGTTGTCCGTCGCGAAACCAATGGCTGGCGCTGGCCACTCTTTATGGTGGCCTATCTGTTTGCGCTGGCCTATGTCGCAGCAGGAGCCACATTCTGGCTCGCAACCTATTTCGGACTTTGAGGGGACAACATGGCGGGCAGCGTCAACAAGGTAATTCTGGTCGGCAATCTGGGAAAAGACCCCGAAGTTCGGACGATGAACAACGGTGGTGAAGTTGTCAGTTTCTCTCTCGCCACGTCAGAAAACTGGAACGACAAGTCCTCGGGCGAACGCAAGGAAAAGACCGAGTGGCACAATGTCGTGATCTTCAACGAAAATCTTGGACGGATCGCGAAGCAGTATTTGCGCAAGGGCTCTTCCGTCTATGTCGAGGGCCAGCTCCAGACCCGCAAATGGACGGACCAGAATGGAAACGACCGCTACACAACCGAAGTCGTGCTCCAGCGCTTTCGCGGCGAACTGACCCTTTTGGGCGGACGTGATGGCGCAGCATCGAGTGGCGGTTCTGGAAGTTGGAGCGATGATCGCGGGTCAAGCCCGTTCGGCGGCACTACAGGCCGCGCGACATCCGGCGGCGGCAGCCCTTTTGACAGCGATCTTGACGATGATGTGCCATTCTAGACCTGCGGCTCCATGTCGGGACTGGCGCCCGGCGGAGAGATAGGGTGCCGCGAAAGGCGGACTGGATCTTTGGATGGACGGCGCAGCGAGCCACCGGGCCGGGCCTGATGGCCGGGCTGGTTGCCTTTTTTCTGTGGCCGATCTTTGCAAGCTTCCCTGATTTGGCGTTCTACCCATTCGTGATGGCGCTTTTCCTTGCCAGCTTTTGCGGCATTTCAATCCTCGCCCTGACGATCGTTGATTTGCGGAACAATCGCAGGGGCAGAAAAATACGACCCATTCGCACCTTCGACATGGTGCTTGGGCTGGCCCTCTTTGTACCCCCCGCGCTGGAACTGACGACCTTGCTGGGCTGATACGCGGCGATTCTAATCCTGGCCGAACAGACCCTTGAGCTTTGCGAACGGGCTTGCATCGGCCTCACCGAGAACCCCGGCGGCACCGAGGACTTCATCTGCATTTGCAGCGCGCGGAAAAGGGTCAATCGACAGCCCCAGCGTCTGGGCGACTGCTTCTCCAAGATCAATGGCCTGACCATCATGCTCCATGACATCGCAATCCGCAGCGCTCAGCTCAATCTCCTCGTCAACCGCTCCGGCAAAGGGCGGTTCGAACCGGATTTGAAAAGGCGCATCCAGCGAGGCCTCCAAAGGCTGGCCGGTAGCGACACAGGTCTGCGTCAGGCGCGCAGACATCGACCCGTTTGCTTCAACCACACCATCAACGACCATCAGGTCTGCCGATGCGTCGAGCCGTTCGAGCGACGCCAGTCCAAAGCGAGTCGCGAGTGCGGAGCATTCGGATGGTTCAGCTGCAACAGTCACCCGCCGCGGCGAAGTTCCGATCTCGGCCAGCGAAAATCGGCGCGAAAATTCCGCCAGGTCCGTCATGCTGCGCCCAATTGCCCGGCAAGCAGATCGGGCAGAGATTGCCGCGAAAGCCGGGACGCAAGTCCAGCAAGAGAGGTTTGCACATGGGCAAGTGCCGCATCGCCCGGATCTTCTCCAGCATCGGCGACTTGCCCTCGGTGTCGAACCAGTAGCGGTAGGGCATGACGCCCATGAAGCCGTCCGCCGCTTCGCCGACCTTGCCCCACAGCGACTTGTCCATCGACCAGAAGGTGCCCATGAACTTGGTCTTC
>CAYSCC010000035.1:0-9975 GCA_964429375.1 uncultured Chakrabartia sp. | reverse complement strand
GTGAACTTCACGCAAAGCATCAGGCTCTCGAGCTTGAACTTGCCGAAGCCATCACTGCGCCCGTGGAGGCTGTTGCATCGTCCGGCTCGGGAGCGCCGGTCAGTTTTGACCAGCTGCCAAGCCTTGGCAAGCCCGGCAAGATCAAGAAGCGGATTGCCCTCGCAGTCCCGCAGATCGATGTGGAGCAGGTGAATTTCGCCAATGGCGTGAAACTGCTCGTATCCCCCAACCCGTCGGAACAGGGCAAGGTCTATGTGAATATCCGCTTTGGTGACGGAATGAAGGCCCTGCCCTCCAATCGCGAGACGCCAGCCTGGGCTGGACCAGCTGCGCTTGTGGCCAGTGGCATTGGTCCGTTCGACCAGAATGCGCTCGATCGTCTGACCAGCGGGCGAAAGATCAACATGGGCTTCGATATCGCAGACGATGCCTTCCAGTTCCGGGCTCAGACACGTGCTTCTGATCTTGCGGACCAGCTGCGATTGATGGCCGCAGCCATCACGTTGCCGCGCTGGGACCCCGCGCCGGTGTTGCGTGCGCGGAACTCGTTCCTGACGGGGTATGATACGCTGGAATCGTCTCCGGGATCAGTGCTTGGACGCGATCTGGGCGGTCTGCTGCGCGGAGGTGATTCGCGCTGGACCACGCCCACGCGCGCAAGCGTGGAAGCCCTGACTCCTGAAGCGTTCCGGGCATTCTGGGAACCCTTACTGAAGACGGGGCCAATTGAGGTCATGATTTTTGGGGACGTTTCTGCCGACGATGCGGTTGCGGCCACAGCGGCAAGCTTTGGGGCGCTGAAAAAGCGGGCCGCAAGACAGGTCCCTGCCGGACAGGCTTCTCCGTCAAGTGTCCTTCCCACGCCTGTCCCCATCGTCCGCACACACAAGGGCCCCCGCGAACAAGCAGCCGGTGTCCTTGCCTGGCCTCTGGGTGGGGGACTTGGAAGCATCTACGAAGCCCGGAAGCTTGAGCTGCTGGCGCAGATCTTCAATGACCGGATGTTCACGCAGCTCCGTGAAGAGGAGGGGGCGAGTTACAGCCCGAGCGTTGATTCGAGTTGGCCTACCGGCCTCGAAAGCGGCGGCAGCTTCATTGTGACATCGCAGCTGAAGCCCGAAGGCCTTGAACGCTTTTTTGCAATTTCCAGCGGGATTGCTGCCGATCTCGCCGCACATCCGGTATCCGCTGACGAACTGGCCCGTGTGATCAATCCGCTTCATGAGGTGATCAACCGCGCTTCGAGCGGCAATTCATTCTGGCTTGGCCAGCTGACCGGGGCCACGCGTGACCCCAGGAAGATTACCGCCCTTCAGACTCTCATCACTGACTACCTGAAAATCACGCCAGTCGAGCTTCAGCAGGCGGCGAGAAAATGGCTGGTCCCGGAAAAATCCTTCCGGCTCGAAGTGCGCCCGCAATAAGTCAGCGGGCGGGCGTCCAGATCTTTTTGCGGCAGAACGGTCCAACGCAGCCCTTTACCTCCAGCGTGCCATCCTGCTTGAGGGTGAGGTAGGACCGGTAGGATTTTCCGGCGCGCGGATCATAGGCCGTACCTTCCCAGCTTTGGCCTGTATCGCGAAAGCCAGTCAGGATCGGCAGCCCAAGAATCGCGCGGCCGCGCAGCCTTGCATCCGGGTTGTTGCTGTCACGCGGCGGGCCATTGGGCCCGGGCTTGAGGATGCGGGCAACCCGGCCGCACAGCGCGTTGCCGCAGGGCCCGATCTCGACGACGCTGTCCTTCTCGGTCGTCAACCAGGTTCCGGAAACAGACGCTGCCGCCCACGCGGGCGAAATGGCGGCAAAGCTGATCATCACGGCAGCAGGAATCGTACGCAACATGGCAATCCTCTCTTGGCTTACACCCGTGTAAGTGCAATGATTGGCGCATGAAGCCAATCCCTTTTCTCATCGCCGCCAGCCTTTTGGTTCTGGCTCAACCGGGTCTTGCAGGGACGATCAGGGTCGAACCGGGTGCGGATGCGCAATCGCGGCTGCAGGCAGCCCTGATCGATGCCAAGCCTGGAGACGTCGTGGAACTGGGTGCTGGGCGGTTCGACCTGACTGACGGACTCTCGCTTGATGTTGATCGCGTCACGGTGAAAGGCGCTGGCCCTGGCGCAACAATCCTGAGTTTCAAGGGGCAGAAGGGGGCAGGCGAAGGCTTGCTGGTCACGGCAGACGACGTCGTCCTGCGTGGTTTCGCGGTGGAGGATTCGCGCGGCGATGGCATCAAGTCAAAGGCCGCGAACCGCATCGTCTATCATGACCTGAGAGTTGAATGGACCGGAGGCCCCAAGGCCAGCAATGGCGCCTATGGTGTCTATCCTGTCGAATCCACCGATGTCCTGATTGACAAGGTCACCGTCAAGGGTGCGTCTGATGCGGGCATTTATGTCGGGCAGTCGAAAAACATCATCGTCCGCAATTCGCTCGCCATGTTCAATGTAGCCGGGATCGAGATCGAAAACTGCTATGGAGCAGATGTCTACCAGAACGTGGCCACGCACAATGCAGGGGGCATACTGGTTTTCGATCTGCCCAATCTTCCCCAGAAGGGCGGCCATTCCGTCAGAATCTTCTCGAACCGGTCGGAACGCAATGACACGGCCAATTTCGCGCCCAAGGGAAATATTGTGGCAGGGGTCCCGAACGGGACCGGCGTGATCATCATGGCCAACCGCGATGTACATGTTTTCAACAACATCCTTGGTGAAAACGGCAGCACCAACATTTTCATCGTCGGGTATCGCAACAGCTTTACCGACACGGGCTACAACCCGCTTCCGGCCAATGTTGTCATTGGCGGCAACATCCATGGGCGGGCAGGATACGCACCAGGTCCCCAATTCGAAGGCGGCGCGGAAATGCTTGCCGCGATGGGCAGCGTGCCGCCCATCGTGTGGGATGGAACCGGTGCCAACATTCGTGTGACTGACAAGGTGCCGACCCTGTCTCTGCGCCTGACGGATCCGACAGCAAGGGCGACGTCTGCTAATCCTGCCATTGTCGATCTGGGACAGGGCGCAGAGCCCGCGGGTCTGGCCCCCATTGTCCTTCCGCCGTCGATGGAGGCGGCCCTCAGGTGAGGCAGGCATTTGCGGCCGTTGCCGCATGGGTCTTTCTGGTCAGCGCGTCCCCGAACGCGCCGGTAAATGATGCGCTGATCGAGGGAGACGACCTTCCTGCGACGTTGAGCGAATTTCGGCTCCTGGCCGGAAAATTTGGGCAGAAACCCAATGGCGGCGTGACACCCTATAAGCTCAATACGCCCCTCTTTTCCGATTATGCGGAGAAGTTCCGTTTCTACTACGTGCCTCCCGGCAGGAAAATCGGCTGGCGCGATGACGGGGTTCTGGAATTTCCAGTCGGCAGCGTGCTCATCAAGAGTTTTGGTTACCCGGCTGACATGCGCATGCCGGCCAAGTCTCTGCGCATGATCGAAACCCGCCTGCTTATTCATCGAGCCACGGGCTGGGTTGCCTTGCCCTATGTGTGGAATGCGGACGGTAGCGACGCTGTCCTGAAGCGCGCCGGAATGCGGATGGACATTTCCTGGATGCACTTGGACGGCAGGCCGCGCACGATCAGCTATGCCATTCCGAACGTCAACCAATGCAAGGGCTGTCATGATGATGGCGCGGGCGGGATCAGCCCGATAGGCCCCAAGGCGCGGAACCTGAATCGCGATGGCCAGCTGGAAGCGGCCGCCCATGCCCAAAAGCTGGATCGCCTCCCCACAGGCACCCCGAAATTGCCGGTCTGGGACGATCCGGCCACGGGCAGTATTGCGTTGCGCGCACGCGCCTATCTGGAGGTCAATTGCGCACATTGTCATAACCCCAAGGGCCCCGCCAACACGTCTGGCCTCTGGCTGGGTTGGGAACAGGAGGACGGCCCGAACCTGGGCATTTACAAGCGCCCAACCGCAGCTGGCCGAGGTTCGGGAACAGGCGAATTCGCAATCGAGCCGGGCCATCCGGACCGTTCGATCATTCTCTATCGCATGCAAAGCCTTGATCCGGGCATCGCCATGCCGGAACTCGGGCGGGCAAGCGTCCATCAGGAAGGAGTCGCGTTGCTGGGCCAATGGATCGCAGCGATGCCGATGCAGGGCCGCAAGGGGCAATGACGCTCATTTTTGTCTACAATGCGGAAAGTGGACTGGTGAACGGCGTGATCGATTCGTTCCACAAGGTCCTTTCTCCTGCGACATATCCTTGCGACCTGTGTGCCCTTACTCACGGCCTGGCCCGGATGAGAGCCAGGTTGCGACATTGGCTGCGGCAATCCGGGAGGGAGGTATGCTTCTTCCACAGGTCTGACTTCAGGGCGGCCTGGCCCCATGTCGATGTTACCCTGCCTGCGATCCTGAAGCAGGAGGGCAATCAGCTGACGCTGGTCCTTGGCGCGGCAGACCTTGCGGATGTCCGTGACATAGGCCAGCTCCTGACCCTGCTCGATTCCCATGAAACTGGAGGACAGATTGACATTTCGGCTCTATGACTATTGGCGGTCTTCAGCCAGCTTCCGGGTCCGTATCGCCCTCAATCTGAAGGGCCTTGCCTATGAGGCCGTTCACACCAATTTATTGGATGGCTCTCAGCGCGCACCAGAGTATGTGGCCAGGAATCCCCAAGGCTTTGTGCCCATGCTCGAAGTTGGGGACCTTCGGCTGACGCAAAGCCTTGCCATCATCGACTGGCTGGATTCGACGCAACAGGGCCCGCAACTCATTCCTGTCGATCCTGAACGCCGGGCACACGCTCTTGCCATGGCCTATCTCATCGCGTCGGATATTCATCCCATCAACAATCTGCGCATCCTCAAATATCTGGAGTCCGTCCTCGGAATCCCGCAGGCTGCACGCGATGACTGGTATCGTCACTGGATACAGGAGGGTTTTGTCGCACTGGAGGCCATGGCCGATCCGGCAGCCCCCTTCCTTGGGGGCAATGCGCCCAACATTGCTGACGTGTGTCTCGTTCCCCAAATGGCCAATGCGATCAGGTTCAACACACCGCTGGAGGGATATCCCAACCTTGTGCGGATCGCGGCGGCCTGCAATGCATTGGACCCATTCAAGGCGGCTCACCCCGATGCCGTCAAGCCCAGGACATAGGAGAGGACCATGTCGATCGAAGGCGGATGTTATTGCGGATCAGTGCGGTACAAGGCCGAAGGTCCCATTCTCATGAAGGCCGAATGCTTCTGCCGTGAATGCCAGTACATCACGGGGGGTGGGTCCCTTCTGATCCTTGCCGTTCCCGTCGAGACGTTTGCCTTGACCAAGGGACAGGTGAAAGGCTTCACACGGACGGATATCGAAGGTGCAGTAACGCGCGAGTTCTGCCCCGATTGTGGCACACACCTGTTTACCCGAGCGCCTGCCTTCAAGGCCGGGATCATCATCAAGGTCGGTTCGCTTGACGATCAGTCGCAATTCGACGGCCCGGAGTCCGCCAATTTTGCCTGCGACGCCCGGCCGTATCATCGGCTGCCAAGCGATATTCCCGTTTTCCAGAAGTGGGGGCGATGACGCGCAGAACTTTGCGGTGGGCCATGGTGGTGGCCTGCGGGACAATGGGGTCTGCAGTGGGGGCGGAAACTTCAGAGATCGTCGTTACCGGAACAGCGCTGCCCGCTGCGCGGGGCGATGCAGCCTATGACATACTGACGATCGGCCGGGACCGGATTGAAGGAACAGCATCAAATCGTATCGAAGATGCGCTGCGAGACGTTGCCGGGCTGCAACAGTTTCGCAGATCGGACTCCCGTTCGGCCAATGCCACAAGCCAGGGGGCCACGCTTCGGGGGCTTGGCGGCAATGCCTCCTCTCGTGCCCTGCTTGTGCTGGATGGCGTGCCCCAGAGCGACCCCTTTGGGGGCTGGGTGACCTGGCCGGCCTTTCAGACCATTCGCCTGTCCAGTGTGAGGGTTACCCGCGGCGGAGGCTCCGGGGTCTATGGATCAGGCGCATTGTCCGGCACCATAGAATTGTCGAGCCTCTCTTCCCGCGAGGTTGATGGCCTTGTTGCGGACCTGAGCTACGGCAGCCGCCAGAGTGTGGAGGGGAATGTCCTCTATGGCGGGGCGCTGGGAAGCGGCTTTGGCTTCGTGACCGCAAGCTACGCCCGTGGGGACGGATTCATTCCAATCATTCGCAACCAGCGCGGTCCTGCCGACATTGCGGCTCCCTATGAGCAGGCCAGCGTGGCCGTGCGTGGCGCCGCGCCGCTTTCAGCCCATACCGAGCTGCAGGCTGCAGCGCTGGCATTCACGGACCGCAGGACGCGGGGTACCATCCTGTCAGGCAATGGAGGTGATGGCGCAGATGCCAGCCTTCGCCTCGTGCACAACGGCGCCTGGGCCTGGCAAGCCCTGGCCTATGTGCAGGCCCGCAAGTTCCACAGCCGCTTTGTCAGCGTCAATGCCGCGCGCGACAGCGTGTCCCAGACGGTCGACCAGTTCAACGTGCCCTCCACGGGACTTGGTGCGCGCGTGGAAGTCCGCCCCCCGCTGGGAGATGAGATCGAGCTGCGCATCGGCACCGATTATCGCCGGACAATCGGCGAGACCCGTGAGTACTTCGCCTATGTCAATGGATTGCCAACGCGCGCGCGCGAAGCTGGCGGGAACAGCCATACGCTTGGGCTGTTTGCAGAGGCTTCGGGACGCCTTGGGGCGCTGACCCTGACAGGCGGCGCAAGGATTGACCGCTGGAGCATCCAAGACGGTCGCCTGCTGGAACGCACGCTCGCAACGGGCGCGCCGATCCGGAATGATCGACCCGCGGATCGGCAAGGTTGGGAACCGACTGGGCGCCTGGGCCTTGCCTTTGCGACTGGCACGGTAAAGCTGCGCGCTGCTGCCTATCTTGGCTGGCGATTGCCGACCCTCAACGAGCTGTACCGGCCGTTCCGGGTTGGCGCGGATGCCACAGCCGCAAATCCTGGCCTCAAGACGGAACGGAGCCGCGGCTTTGAATTCGGAGTCGACTGGCAACCGAATGACGCGATCAGCCTGCGCGCCACGGCCTTTTCGAACCGGCTTGAACGGGCAATCGCCAATGTCACCCTGGGCATGGGCCCGGGGGTTTTCCCGGGCGTCGGGTTTGTTGCAGCTGGCGGCGCCTTTCGCCAGCGACAGAATGTCGATGCCGTCCGAAGCAATGGTGTTGAATTGGATGCCCGAGTGGTTGCAGGCCAATGGCGGTTCAATGCGAGTTATGCCTATTCCGATGCCAAGGTGCGTGCGAGCGGCGTTGCCGCCGGGCTTGATGGCTTGCGGCCTGCGCAGGTGCCGAAGCATCTGGCGAGCGGAACGCTTGGCTGGCGCTGGCTCTCATTCACTGCGCGCTACACCTCGCGACAGTTCGAGGATGACAGCAATGTCCGCCGACTGGACGATGCACTGACGCTGGATGCCGTCGCCGAGGTTCCCCTCAACAGGCAAATCTCGCTCTCGCTGCGGGGGGAGAATCTGGGCGATGCACGTGTCGAGACGGCCGTGAGCGGCACCGGCATCGTCGAGCGGGCGACACCGCGCACGCTCTGGATCGGCGTTCGACTGCGCGGCTTTTAGAGCCTGATCATTGAGACTGAAACGGTAAGCGTGCCGTTGCGATCGCGAAACGCGTTCTATTCGCTCGGCAGCAGACGATCAGATGCGACCACCGGCCTGCCTCCCGTGGTTCTGACTTCAACAGGCGCCACATCCTCGCCGAAGCGGGTCCGAACGGGCAGCGGCCGGTGGCCGGGTTCGAATAGCCAGCGATCACCCCACTGCCGCAATGCAGTGAGCATCGGGAACAGGTCATTGCCGGCCTCGGTGAGCCTGTAAGCCGCGCGCTTGCCTGACGGCGGCTGCCGGGACAGGACCTGCGCATCAACCAGCATTTTGAGGCGAGCCGTCAGGATCGCGCGGGAGATCGGTAATCGCGCCAGAAAGTCGTCGAACCGGTCTACGCCCAGAAAGGCCTCGCGCAGGATGAGCAAAGCCCAGCGATCGCCCAGGATTCGCGATGCCCGGCCGATTGGACAGGGTGAACGGGAAGCTATGAAACTGCGCATGGCCTGTCCTTTCTGATGGGGTTGCACCGAACGGCATATCCGATATTAAGTCTGTTTTACAGACTTATGGAGTTTTGGCAATGTCAACTGTGCGCCCCCGCAGGTTCGATTCCAACGAAGAAGCCCTTCGACATTTGAAAAAGGTCGCGGTTAAGGGTTCCGGCTTTACCAACTTTCTCGGGATCGAGCCGATCCGCTGCTTTGACGGCGAATCCGAATTGCTGCTCGAGGTGCGGCCGGACATGACGCAGCATCACGGCTTCGCGCACGGGGCAATCGTAGGCGTCATGGCGGACAATGCCTGTGCTTGGGCGGCCTGCTCGATCGTCGGCGATGTCGTAACGGGAAGCTATACCCTCAACTTTGTCAATCCCGCCAAAGGCAGCCATCTTCGCGCGCACGGCAATGTCGTGAAGGCGGGAAAGCGACAGGCCGTTGTGCGTGCCGAAGTCTGGTCGGAAAGCGCAAATGAAGAGCCCGTGCTTGCCGCCGTTGCAACGGCTACCATCGTTCCGGTCGGATAATCAGGCGCGCGCTTCCTCGGGAACGCCAACGGAATTCATTCTGAGCGCCTTGAGAATCGTATCGACGATCTGTGGGGCATTGAGCCCCGCCTCATCATACTGCTTCGCCGGAGAATCCTGATCCTGAAACCGGTCGGGAAGACGCATGGTCCTCAGCTTCAAGCCACTGTCGATCAGGCCCTCGTCGCTTGCCATCGTCAGCACATGGGCACCAAGACCACCAATGCTTCCCTCCTCGACTGTCACGGCAACTTCATGCGTTGAGAGAAGCCTGCGGATCAGCTCGGTATCCAGCGGCTTTGCAAAACGCAGGTCTGCAACGGTTGTACTCAGGCCCCGTGCCTCAAGGAGATCAGCTGCCTTCAAAGCCTCTTCAAGGCGCGTTCCAAGAGAGAGGATCGCGACCTTCTTGCCCTGGCGGACAATTCGGCCCTTGCCGATCTGAAGCCGTTCCGGGGAGTCCGGCAGCGAGATGCCTATGCCGTTGCCCCGTGGATAGCGAACGGCGATCGGGCCACTGTCATGGCAGGCGCAGGTGTGGACCATGTGCACCAGTTCCGCTTCGTCTGCTGCTGCCATGACTACAAAGTTGGGCAGGGTGCACAAGTAAGCGAGGTCAAAACTGCCAGCATGCGTGCTGCCATCCGCCCCGACCAGCCCGGCGCGGTCAATGGCAAAGCGCACGGGCAGATTCTGGATTGCGACATCATGGACAACCTGATCATAAGCGCGCTGAAGAAACGTCGAATAGATTGTCGCAAACGGCCGCATTCCCTGTGCGGCAAGGCCTGCAGCGAAGGTCACTGCGTGTTGCTCCGCAATGCCGACATCGAATGTCCGGTCCGGAAAGGCCTCCTGGAACTTGTCGAGCCCTGTCCCGGACGGCATGGCGGCCGTAATGGCGACAATTCGTTCGTCTCGGCGCGCTTCCCCGATCAGCGCCTGGGCAAACACATTGGTATAGCTTGGCGGTCCAGCGGGTGACTTCGCCTGGATCCCGGTGATCACATCGAACTTCTGGACCCCATGATATTTGTCGGCCGCCGCCTCCGCAGGCCGATAGCCATGGCCCTTTTTCGTGACGACATGGATCAGGCAGGGGCCTTCTGCAGCATCCCGGACGTTTTCGAGAACAGGGATCAGATGGTCCAGATTATGCCCGTCGATTGGGCCGACATAGTAGAAGCCCAGCTCTTCAAAAAGCGTGCCGCCCATCGCCATCCCCCGCGCAAATTCGTCTGTCTTGCGGGCAGCGACATGGAGAGGTTCGGGCAATTTACGCGAGATACGCTTGGCAAGGTCACGCAGCTCGAGAAAGGGGCGTGAGGATACTATGCGCGCCAGATAGGCGGAAAGCCCACCCACGGGCGGCGCGATCG